>NZ_JANPKO010000127.1:0-17790 GCF_031426035.1 Sphingomonas sp.
CGACGTTGAAATCGGCCAGCGTGTCGACGTTGGTGGCGGCGTTGAGCGGCGCGTCGAAGCGGAAATTGTCGTTGCCGCCGCCGCCGTACAACGTGTCGTTGCCGCCGCGGCCGTTGATGGTGTCGTTGCCGTTGTTACCGCTGAGCACATTGGCCAGGCTGCTGCCCGTCAGAGTGTCGTTGAAGTTGGAGCCGGCGAGGTTCTCGATTGCGGCCAGCGTGTCGGTGCCCGCGCCGAGCGTGTTCTGCGCCCCCGCCACGCCGAGGTTGACCGCGACCGCCGCCGTGGCGGTGGCATAGGACGCAAGGTCGGTGCCGTTGCCGCCGTTGAGCGAGTCGTTGCCGAGCCCGCCGTCGAGCGCATCGTTGCCCTCGCCGCCGATCAGCGAATCATTGCCCTCGCCGCCGAACAGCCGGTCGTTGCCGAGATAGCCGTTGAGGCTGTTGGCGGACGCGTTGCCGGTGAGCGTGTCGGCGAACGCCGAGCCGATGAGGTTCTCGACGGCCGTGAGCGCATCGCTGCCGGCACCGATCGTGTTCTGTGCGCCCGCCAGCGCGAGGTTGACGGTCACTGCCGCGCTCGCCGCGGAGTAGGTCGCGACATCGACGCCGTTGCCGCCGTTGAGGACATCGTTGCCGAGCCCGCCGTCGAGCGCGTCGGCGCCCTCCCCGCCAAGCAATGTGTCATTGCCCCCGGCGCCGCGCAGGATGTCATTGCCGAGATAGCCGTTGAACGTATTGGCGGACGCATTGCCGGTGAGCGTGTCGGCGAATGCCGAGCCGGTGACGCTTTCGATCGCGGTCAGCGTGTCGACCCCGGCGCCGCCCGTGTTCTGCGCCGCGGAAAGGGCGAGGTTGACCGTCACCGCGCCGGACGCGGCGGCATAATATGCGACATCGGTGCCGATGCCGCCATCGAGCAGGTCGTCGCCGGTGCCGCCCTCGAGGGCGTCGTTGCCGCTGCCGCCGAGCAAGGTGTCGTTGTCGCCGTCGCCATAGAGCAGGTCGTTGCCGGCCTGACCCGCCAGCGTATCGTCGCCGCCGCCGCCGCGCAGCGTGTCATGGCCAAACACGATGGTCGCGGCGAACGGATGCGCGCTTACCGAGATGTTGGCGACGAACGTCTCGTCGCCTTCGAACACCTGGGGGTCGTCGATGCCGAACTCGCGGAAGGCGATGGTGTAGGTGACCGCGGCGCCGGTCGAGTTGTTGAAGATCAGATAGGGATCGAAGACGGACGAGCTGCCCGCCGCGCCGTCGGTAAGTTGTGAATCATCGTTCGAGGCGACCACGGTTCCGGCCTCGTCATAAAGGATGACGACGACATCGGTATTGCCGCCGATCGGGTGGTTGGTGCCGAAGTCGATGTCGATCACGATGGTCTGGCCGGCCCCGACGGTGACCGACGAGAACAGATGCTCGCCCGCGTCCGGGGCTACGTACAGCGTGGTGTAGGGAACCGTCCCGCTGCCGCCGATGAACGGGTTCTCGCCGACCGCCCACGACCCCGGGTCGTCGAGGTCGAACGGCGACAGGAACTGGTCGGTGGTGCCGATGCGCCACCCGCCATTGCTGTCGCCGAGGATGTAATCGTCGCCGGCACCGCCGATCAGGGTCTCCGACCGGCCATTGTTGGTGCTGATGCCGACGATGAAATCATCGGCCGAGGTACCGACGACGGTGTCGCCCGAATCGATGGTGTCAAAGAGAACGATCTGGGTCGGCATCGCTCGACGTCCTTATCCCCGCCTGGGCCAGCGCCTGCGCCGCGACCTGCGTGGGGTCGGGGCCGGCGCCTGGCATTGTCCACTGGATTGCCGAAAAGACAATCGTTTTTGACGATTTAGATCAATTTGGGACGCACCGGGTTGGGATCGCGGCGGGGTTGCGCGGAGTGATCAGCGCGGCTGGCGCGGGCCCAAACCGCTAGCGCCGGCTGGTCCAGATCCTCGCCGGGCGGCCGAACAGGTCGATGCGCTCGCCCGGGGTGGCGCCGAGGCGGGCGGCGAGACGCTGGGAGGGGGCGTTGTCGTCGTCGATGCAGTGGATGAGGGCGTCGACCTGGAGCGCGTCGAACGACCAGGCGAGCGCGGCGGAGGCGGCCTCGAACGCGATGCCCTGGCCGCGGGCGTGCTCGACCACCGCCCATGCCAGCTCGGGGCCGAACCAGCCCGCGGGGTGCCACAGACCGACGCGTCCGAGGAAGCGGTGGGTTGCGCGGTCCTCGACGACGAACATGCCGGTGCCGTGGAGCGCCCAGTGGCCGGCGAGCAAGGCGGCGTGCTGCCACGCGGCGAACGGCTCGGTCACCGGGCGGCCGCCGGGGACGATGAAGCGCGCGGCGGCGGGGTCGGCGAGCAGCTCGGCATAAGGCGCGAGGTCGTCGGCGCGCCATTGGCGCAGGGTGAGGCGCTCGGTTTCAAGAGTTGGGCCGTCCATGCCGCGCTTGTCGCGCGCGAATGTGCCCAAATTGCGTTGGCCGGGGAGCGCCGCTAGGGCCGCTGGCATGGCCCGGCGTCCGACCTCGAGCATCCCGCGCTACAAGCGCCGCCGCACGCGCTCGGCGGGAGGGCGGATCGTGTCGTTCGTGGTCAAATCGGTAGTGGTGTTCTTCGTCGGATCCTTGCTGTGGGTGCTCGCCTACCGCTTCGTGAACCCGCCGCTGACCGCGACCATGGCGGGCGACTTGATCGCCGGGCGCGGGGCGAACCGCGACTGGATGCCGATCGAACGCATCGACCGCGACATGGTGCGCGCGGCGATCGCGGGGGAGGACAGCAAATTCTGCTCGCACGACGGGTTCGACTTCGAAGCGATCGAAACCGCGATGCAGCGCAATGCCTCGGGCGGGCGGATCCGCGGCGGCTCGACGATCAGCCAGCAGACCGCCAAGAACGCCTTCCTGTGGCAGGGCGGCGGCTATGTCCGAAAGGCGTTCGAGGCGTGGTTCACGCTGCTGACCGAGGCGATGTGGCCGAAGCAGCGGATCATGGAGGTCTATCTCAACCTCGCCGAGACCGGGATCGGGACGTACGGCGTCAACGCCGGGGCGCAGCGTTACTTCGGGCATGACGCGAGCACGCTGACGCGGCAGGAAGCGGCGCGCATCGCGGCAGTGCTGCCGCTGCCCAAGAAGCGCGGCGCGGTGGCGCCCAAGGGCTTCACGCGGCGCTACGGCGGGACGATCGCGGCGCGCGTCGGGGTGGTTGCGCGCGATGGGCTCGATGCGTGCGTCTACGACGGCATCGCGCCGCCGCGCGACCGCGACCCGCCGCCCGCCAAGGCGCGGCCGGCGCAGAAATTGCCGGGCGAGGAATATGAGACGGCGAAACCGTTGCCGCCATTGGAGACCGCGGCGCCGGTGAGCAGCGACATCGTGGTCGATTTGCCCCAGCCGCCGGAGGGGCCGCCCGTTGCCGAGCCCGAGCCTGCGCCCGCCGGGCAGGCCAATGTCGCCGCGCCGGCGCCGGAGCCCGCCGCCAACAGCCTGTAAGTCGGGAATGCGGCGGAACGTGGTGACGGCCCCGTCCGTTTTCGTGAGCGAGACCCATGAGGAGGACCAGCATGGCTACGCGTACCCGCACTCCATCCCCCAAGACCCCCCGCACTAGCAGCGCCAAGCGAGGTAACGCGACCGCCGGCGCCAAGCCGCGCGCCGCGGCCAAACCACGCGCCGAGAGCGCCGAGCGAGAGCCGAGCGCGTTCGCCTTCGGCAATAGCGGCGGCGCCTTGTTCGGCGCGGCGCTGGCCGGGGCGGCGATCGGCTTTGCCGCCAATTACGGGCGCAAGTTCCTGATGCAGGGAATGGAAGCGACCGCCGGCGACTGGGACGCGATCCTGGCAGCCGAGCATGAGGCGGCGCTGGCCATCTTCGACAAGATGCTGGCGACCGACGCCAGCCAGACGTTCAAGCGCAAGATGCTGCTGATGAAGCTGACCCATGCGATCGACAAGCATGCCCACCAGGAGGAGATGGTGGTCTACCCGGCGCTGCGTGAGGCCAACCAGGCGCGAGACGCCGACCTGCTCGAGGGCGAGCATGGCCAGGTCAAGACCTTCCTCTACGAGCTCGGGCGGATGAGCCCCGATGCGCCCAATTGGCTGGAGAAGGTGCGCGAGTTCCGCAGCGCCATCGCCGCGCACATGCGGATGGAAGAGGAGCAGGTGTTCCCGGCGTTCAAGCAGGCCATGACCGAGGGGCAAACCAGGAAGATCACCGCGCTGGTCAACCGCGACGGGTTTTGGATGGCCTGAGGTCGCATTCCTCCCTGTCGCACTTGCGATGGGGAGGGGGGACCATTGAACGAAGATTCAATGGTGGAGGGGCCTCTCGCACTGGCGAAGGTGCCCCTCCACCATGTTACACATGGTCCCCCTCCCCACGAGCTTCGCTCGCAGGGAGGAATTCGTCAGCCAACCAGCGCCAGCTTCGGGGGTTGCTGGACGCCGAGGGTTACGCTGCCTTCGCCGGTGATGCGCTCGATGCGGGCGGCGAGCTCGGCGTCCAGCGCATAGTCGCGGCCGGCGAGGATCACCGCGTCACCGCCGTCGGCGCGGCGAACGATGAAGCGCAGCGTGCCGGTGCCGCCGTGGGCGCCGGTCAGCTCGCGCGCGAGCGGCAGGACGGCGCCGTCGTCGGGCACGCGGACGGTCATTTCGAGGCGGGTCGAGCGGGCCAGTGCGTCTAATGGCTGGAAGCGCTTGATGGTGACCCGCGGCACCTCGTCGCCGGGGCGGCGGTCGAGCTCGACGGTGAGCAGGCCGCAGGCGGTGGCTTTGGCGGCGGCCTCGAGCGCGGCGCACGGCTCGTCGTCGAACGCGGTGGCGACGAACTGGCCCGAGGAATCGCTCAAGGTCGCCATCAGGTAGCGCCGCCCCCGCGCCGAGGTGCGCCAGCGCGCTTCCTCGACCAGCCCGGCCATGGTCGCCATCGAGCGTCCGCCGTCGGGCGACGCGGGCAGCGACGACAGCTCGGCAAAGGTTTTGACCTTGTGCGCGGCGAGCAAATGGCGCTGGGCGTCGACCGGGTGGGCGGAGAAATAGAAGCCGAAGGCGTCGCGCTCGGCCGACATCCGCTCGGCCAAAGTCCAGGTCTCGCGCGGCAGGCGGATCGGCGCGACCGAGGCGTCGGCCCCGCCCCCGCCGAACAGCGCCTGCTGGCCGCTCTCGCGCTGGTCGGCGGCGCTGGCGGCGTGGGCGAGGATGGTCTCGGCGGCGGCGAACACCGCGGCGCGGTCGGGCGCGATGGCGTCGAACGCCCCGGCGGCGGCGAGGCTTTCCAACTGGCGGCGATTCAATAGCCGCGGGTCGATGCGCGCGGCGAAGTCCTCGAGGCTGGCGAACGGGCCGTTGGCGGCGCGCTCGGCGACCAGCGCCTCCATCGCTTTCTCGCCGACGCCTTTCAGCGCGCCCAGCGCATAGCGGACGGCGTCGTCCTCGACGGTGAAGGCGGCCTCGCTGGCGTTGATGTCGGGGGGCAGGCACTCGACCCCGGCGCGGCGGATGTCCTCGACGAACAGCGAAAGCTTGTCGGTCTGCGCCATGTCGAAGCTCATCGACGCGGCGTAGAAGATTGCGCGGTGGTGGGTCTTGAGCCAGGCGGTGTGGTAGGCGACCACGGCGTAGGCGGCGGCGTGGCTCTTGTTGAAGCCGTAGCCGGCGAACTTGTCGATCAAGTCGAACAATTCATTGGCCTTGGCCGGGGGGATCGCGTTGGCGGCGGCGCCCTCGACGAAGCGCGCGCGCTGGGCGTTCATCTCGGACTGGATCTTCTTGCCCATCGCGCGGCGCAGCAAATCGGCCTCGCCGAGGCTGTAGCCGGCGAGCACCTGGGCGGCCTGCATCACCTGCTCCTGGTAGACGAAGATGCCGTAGGTTTCCTTGAGCACCCCCTCCAGCATGGGGTGCGGGTAAGCCAGTTCGGCGCGGCCGTTCTTGCGGTCGCCGAACATCGGGATGTTGTCCATCGGGCCCGGGCGATAGAGCGAAACCAGCGCGATGATGTCGCCGAACGCGGTCGGGCGGACCCCGGCAAGGGTGCGGCGCATGCCTTCGGATTCGAGCTGGAACACGCCGACGGTATCGCCGCGCTGGAGCAGATCGTAGACCGCGGGATCGTCCCAGGTGAGCTGGGTGAAGTCGATCTCGACGCCGTGCGCGCTGAGCAGGCGCTGGCCTTCCTTCAAGACCGACAGCGTCTTGAGGCCCAGGAAGTCGAACTTCACCAGGCCAGCGGCCTCGACATATTTCATGTCGAACTGGGTGACCGGCATGTCCGAGCGCGGGTCGCGGTAGAGCGGGACCAATTCGTCGAGCCGGCGGTCGCCGATGACCACCCCGGCTGCGTGGGTCGAGGCGTGGCGCGGCAGCCCCTCGAGCTTCATCGCGAGGTCGAACAGGCGCTTGACGTCGGGGTCGGCCTTATATTCGGCGGCGAGCTCGGTCACGCCGTTCAAGGCGCGCTTCAAGTCCCACGGGTCAGTCGGGTGGCTCGGGATCGCCTTGGCGAGGCGGTCGACCTGGCCGTAGCTCATCTGCAGCACGCGCCCGGTGTCCTTCAAAACGGCGCGTGCCTTGAGCCGCCCGAACGTAATAATCTGAGCGACGCGGTCGCGGCCGTATTTGCCCTGGACGTAGGTGATCACCTTGTCGCGGTGGGTTTCGCAGAAATCGATGTCGAAATCGGGCATCGACACGCGCTCGGGGTTGAGGAAGCGCTCGAACAGCAGATTGAGCTCGATCGGGTCGAGGTCGGTGATGGTCAGCGCCCAGGCAACCACCGAGCCCGCCCCCGAGCCGCGCCCGGGGCCGACCGGAATATCGTTGGCCTTGGCCCATTTGATGAAGTCGGCGACGATCAGGAAATAGCTCGCGAAACCCATGCGGATGATCACGTCGAGTTCGAAATCGAGGCGGTCACGGTAGTGCTGGAAGCGGTCCTCCAAATCCGTTCGGGCTGGGCTTGTCGAAGCCCTGCCCTGCTGGTCCGCAGCGGACGTCGAGGACAGTCCTTCGACAAGCTCAGGACGAACGGCGTGGGGGTGCAGACGCCGCAGCCGCTCGTCCAGCCCGGCATGGGCGTCGCGGCGGAGGGTTTCGTCTTCGTTGTCGCTGAGGCGGGGGAGGATCGGCTGTCGCTGCGGGGCGCCGACCGCGCAGCGCTGGGCGATCACCGCGGTGTTGGCGATCGCCTCGGGCAGGTCGGCGAACAATTCGGCCATCGCCGCGCCGGGCTTGAGCCACGCCTCGGGCGACGACACCGCGCGCTCATTGCTCTCGATGTAGGCCGAGGCGGCGATGCACAGCATGGCATCGTGTGCGGCATGGAAGCTGGGGTCGGAGTAGGCCGCGGGGTTGGTCGCGACCAAGGGTAGGTCGCGGTCGTAGGCGAGCGCGACCAGCCGCTCCTCGGCCGCGGCCTCGACCGGGTCGCCGCGGCGGATCAGCTCGATGTACAGGCGCTCGGGGAACAACGCCTGGAGGCGGTCGAGATAGGCGGCCGCCTTGTCGTCCTGGCCGTCGAACAGCAGCCGCGCGACCGCCCCCTCCCCGCCCGCGGTGAGCGCGATCAGCCCGCCGGTGGCTCCGTCGAGCGCTGCGAACGGGACGTGGGGGTCTTCCGACAAGGGCCGGTCGAGGTGGGCGGCGGACACCAGCTTGCACAGGTTGGAATAGCCCGCCTCGTCCTTGGCGAGCAGCACCAACCAGTCGAGCCCGCCGGAGCCGCCGATCGCTGGCGGACGGGCGACCCCGAGCATGGTGCCGATGACCGGCTGGACGCCTTTTTCCATGCAGGCATCGGTGAACGGCATCGCCGCGTACAGCCCGTTGCGGTCGGTCAGCGCGGCGGCGGGGAAGCCGAGCGCGGCGGCGTTGGCGGCGATCGTCTTGGGCTCCATCGCCCCTTCGAGCATGGTGAACGACGACAGGATGCGAAGGGGAACGTAGGGCGCGGTCACGGGCGCGACTATGCGGCGCGGGGGCGGATAGGGAAAGCGCCGGCGGGCACTTATCCCCAGTTTAGCGCGGCTGCTCCCAGCGCCCGGCGACGATGTCGGCGATCTCGCGCATGCGGCCGCGATAAGCGTCGGCGATGCAGCTCTCGGAGCGGCAACTGTCGCGGTACGAGAGGAAGCGCCCGCGGCTGCGCTCGAGCATCGCGCGCTCGCCCGGGCCGACGCTGCCGATCGCGCGGTTGAACTGCGTCGCCATCTGGCGGTCGAGCGCGGCGAGCCCGCCGTCGCGGCACACCATGATCTCGCCGCGGGTGCGCGCGTTGCGGCAGTTGAAACTGGGACTGGCGGCGGCGGCCGGGGGCTCGACCGCGGGCGGGGGCGCGGGCTCGGGGCGCGGGTCCGCAGCGGGCGCCAGCGGGTCGGCAGGGAGCGGCGCGACGGGCGCCGACGGCGGCCGGGCCGGCGGGGTCAGCGGCTCGCCCGCGGGACGCCCGATCCGCGACAATGTCGCAAGCGGGGTGACGATGGCGTCGGCGTTGGACAGAGTGAGAACCTCGCCGGTGCCGTCGGCGGCGGGCTGCAGCGCGTAATTCAAGTCGGCGTCGAGGCTGCGGCGGCCGCCGACCACGGCGACTCCGGGCGGCAAATCGAGGGTCAGCGTGCCGGTGCACGACACCGCGTTCAAATCCTCGTCCTCCGAGCGCAGCATGGGCGCGTCCATGCGGACCACGGCGTAGGCGGCGAGCTTGTCGAACGCCGCCTGGTCGCTCCCGCGCAAAGCCGCCGCGCGGCGGAACAACTCGCGCTTGATGAGGTCGTAGGTGCGCTGCGAGGCGCAGCGTTTCTCGGGGTCGGCGGCGGCTCGCTCGGCGGCGGTCTGGTTGCCGTCGAGCGCGTCGGGGTTGCCGCTGCCGCGCCACGCCGCGACCCCGATCAGGAGCAGGATCAGCGCGCCGATGGCGAGCAAGGCGATGAGCGCGGGGCTGAGGCGGCGAGTGGGCACGGGGGTGCCAACGCGTGTCGGGTCGCGCGGGTCCGTCATTCGAGCACGCCTTCGTGGAGGCGGAGGACGCGGTCCATGCGCGCGGCGATGCGCTCGTTGTGGGTGGCGACCAGCGCCGCCGAACCTTCGCCGCGGACGAGGCTGACGAACTCGGCGAACACGATGTCGGCGGTCGCCTCGTCGAGGTTGCCGGTGGGCTCGTCGGCGAGCACCAGCGGCGGGCGGTTGGCGAGCGCGCGGGCGACCGCGACGCGCTGCTGCTCGCCGCCGGACAATTTGGCGGGGCGGTGCTCGAGGCGGTGGCCGAGGCCGAGCGCGGACAGCAACTGGTCGGCGCGGGCGCGCGCCGCGGCGGGCTCGGCGCCGTGGATCAATTGCGGCAGCACGACATTCTCGCGCGCGTCGAAATCGGGCAGCAGATGGTGGAACTGGTAGACGAAGCCCATCGCGTCGCGGCGCAGCTCGGTGCGCGCGTCATTGTCGAGGCTGGCGGCCTCGCGCCCGTTGATGCGGATCGAGCCCTCGAACCCGCCCTCGAGCAGCCCGACCGCCTGGAGCAGGGTCGACTTGCCCGAGCCCGACGGCCCGAGCAATGCGACGATCTCGCCCGGCGCGACGGTCAAATCGACCCCGCGCAGGACGTGGATGGTGACGTCACCCTGGGTGAAGCTGCGCTTGAGCCCGCGCGTTTCGAGGACGGGTTCACTCATAGCGAAGGACCTGAACGGGGTCGGTGCTGGCGGCTTTCCACGCCGGGTAGAGCGTGGCGAGGAACGACAGCACGAGCGCGGTGCCGACGATGGTGGCGACCTCGACCGGGTCGGTCTTGGACGGCAGCTCCGAAAGGAAGCGGACCGACGGGTCCCACAAATTCTGGCCGGTCACCAGCTGGATAAAATCGACCACCCCCTGGCGGAAGAACAGGAAGATCGCGCCGAGGATCAGGCCGAGCACGATGCCCAGCGAGCCGATGATCACGCCGACCGTGACGAACACCTTCATCAGCCCCTGGCGGCTGGCACCCATGGTGCGCAGGATGGCGATGTCGCGGGTCTTGGCGCGGACCAGCATGATCAGCGACGACAAGATATTGAACACCGCAACGAGCACGATCAGGGACAATACGACGAACATCGCGATGCGCTCGATTTCGAGCGCCTCGAACAGCGCCGAGTTCATCTGCCGCCAGTCGACCAAAATGCCGCGCCCGCGCACCAGCGGCGCGAGCGGGGCGACGATCTCGCCGACATTGTCGGGGTCGGTCGACTGGATTTCGATCATGCCGACCTCGTCGCCCATCATCAGCAACGTCTGGGCGTCCTGGATCGGCATCACCACGAACGCCTTGTCGTAATCGTAGACGCCAACCTCGAAAATGGCGCCGACCTGGTAGGAGACGATGCGCGGGACGGTGCCGACCGGGGTCGAGCGGCCCTCGGGGCTGATCAGGCTGATCTCGCTGCCGACGAATGCGCCGAGCATCTCGGCCAGCCGCGAGCCGATCGCGACGCGCCCGCTGTCGGGGGTGATCGCGGCGAAGCTGCCCGATTTGACGTTGGTGTTGAGCACCTGGTTGGCGCGCAGATCCTCCATCCGCATGCCGCGGATGAGGATGCCCTCGACGCGGCCGTTGGCCGACGCCATCAGCGGCTGCTCGATCAGCGGGGTGGCGGAGGTGACGCCGGGGGTTTTGCGCGCGGCGTCGGCGATCTGCTGCCAGTTGGACAGGCGGCCCTCATAGCCCTGGACGATGGCGTGGCCGTTCAACCCGACGATCTTGTCGAACAGCTCGGCGCGGAAGCCGTTCATCACGCTCATCACGATGATCAGCGCGGCGACGCCCAAGGCGACCGCGGCGAGGCTGATCGCGGCGACCAGGAAGATGAACCCCTCGCCCTTGCCCGGGAGCAAATAGCGCTTGGCGATCATCCGTTCGTAGCGGTTCAAAATCATGAGGTTAGCTTCGTGAGCGCAGAGTCGATGGAAAGTTCTTCCTTGTCGCCCGTCTTGCGGTTCTTGAGCTCGACAGTGCCCGCCGCGAGGCCGCGGGGGCCGACGATCAGCTGCCACGGCAGGCCGATCAGATCCTGCGTGCCGAGCTTGACCCCGCCGCGCTCGTCGCGGTCGTCGTAGAGGGTTTCGACCCCGGCGGCGGTGAGCTTGGCATAGATATCGTCGGCCGCGGTGATGCTCGCGGCATCGTCGCCGCGCATCGTGACCAGGCCGACCTGCCACGGCGCCACCGCCGCCGGCCACACGATGCCCTTGTCGTCGTGGCTGGCCTCGATGATCGCGCCGACTAGCCGCGACACGCCGATGCCGTAGCTGCCCATCATCGGGGTCAGCGGCTTGCCGTCCTGGCCCGACACCTTGAGCCCCATCGCGGCGGAATATTTGTCGCCGAAGTAGAAGATGTGGCCGACCTCGATCCCGCGGCCGGTGCGGCGCCTGGCTTCGGGCACTTCGGCCCAGCGCGCCTCGTCATGGGTCTCGTCGGTCGCGGCGTAGGTGCTGCTGACGCGGTCGAACAGGCCGTGGAGGCCGGCTTCGTCGCCGTAATCGAGGCCGCCCTGCGCCCAGTCGAATTCTTCGAATGCAGCATCGTAGAACACTTCGCTTTCGCCAGTCGGGGCGAGGACGATGAATTCGTGGGACAAGTCACCGCCGATCGGGCCCGAGGCGGCCTTCATCGGCACCGCCTGGATGCCGAGGCGCTGGAAGGTGCGCAGGTACGCGAGCAGCTGGGTGTAATAGCTCAGCCGCGCGCCGGCCTCGTCGAGGTCGAAGCTGTAGGCGTCCTTCATCAGGAACTCGCGGCCGCGCATGACGCCGAAGCGGGGCCGGACCTCGTCGCGGAACTTCCACTGGATATGGTAGAGCGTGCGCGGCAGGTCGCGGTACGAATTGACGTCGTCGCGGAACAATGCGGTGAGCATTTCCTCGTTGGTCGGGCCGTACAGCATCTCGCGCTTGTGGCGGTCGGTGATGCGCAGCATTTCGGGGCCGTAGGCGTCGTAGCGGCCGCTCTCCCGCCACAAATCGGCCGACTGGATGGTCGGCATCAGCATTTCCTGCGCCCCGGCGCGGTCCTGCTCCTCGCGCACGATCTGCTCGATTTTCTTGAGCACGCGAAAGCCGATCGGCAGCCAGGCGTAGATGCCGGCCGCGGTCTGGCGCACCAGCCCGGCCTGGAGCATCAGCTTGTGGCTGACGATCTGGGCGTCGGACGGGCTTTCCTTGAGGACCGGCAGGAAACAGCGGGAAACGCGCAAGGTTTGTGGGGCTTTCGAAACGGCGAGTGGCTGCGGCGCCTGCCCTAGGGGGGATGGTGAGGCAAGGCAATGCGGGTGGCGGGCGACGGCCGATGTGGCTGCCCTGACACAGGCGCCGGGCAAAAACTGCCGCAGTTTATTTCCCGGGGTGACAAGCGCGGGCAAGCGCGCCTAGCGTCCGCGCTTCCGCAACCGCCGGCCAATGCCGCGGGCGCGGAAAGCCGTGGCCGCGTTCAAGGGGGACGCGCGCCGCGCACCTACAAGGGGGCTGACGAGCAATCGTCACGCAGGACGCCCGGGTCGCTCAGCGGTCCGGGCGTTTGCTTGTGCCGCGCCGCGGGTCAGGCGCGCGCCGCGGTCCGCCGCCGCTTGCCGCCGCCGCCCCGTGCCAGCGTCGCCTCGATCGATTCGGATAGTTCTTCGAGTGTGAACGGCTTGAACAGCACGCTGACCTGATCCTCCTCCATCCGCACCGCGTCGCGCTCGGCGTAGCCGGTGACGATCAGCGCCGGCAGCTCGGGGTGCAGCCGGCGCGCGCCGCGCACCAGCTCGACGCCCGACACGCGGGGCATCGCGAAATCGGTCACCAGCAAGTCCCACTGGCGCGAATTGTCGGTCAGCGCGGCGAGCGCGTCGGTGCCGTTGGCGGCCTCGGCCACCTTGTGGCCAAGCTCCTCGAGCATGGCGCGGGTGGCGGCGCGCACGTCGTCATGGTCGTCGACCAGGAACACCGACAGCGCCCGGCCCGGCCTGGCGCGGCGGCGGACCGGCTTGGCCCGCGCGGCGCCCTCGGCGGCGTGCTCGGCGCGCGGCAGCCACAGTTCGGCGGTGGTGCCGCGGCCCGGCGCGCTGTCGATGCGGAACGCGCCGTTCGATTGTTTGGCGAAACCGTAGACCATGCTGAGGCCGAGCCCGGTGCCCTTGCCGACGTCCTTGGTGGTGAAAAACGGCTCCATCACCTTGTCGAGGTTGGCGGCGGTGATGCCGCAGCCCTTGTCGGTGACGGAGATCACGACATAGTCGCCCGCGGCGCGCCCGCTGACCTCGTCGGCCGGGGCGCTGCGGTTTTCCGACGAGATGGCGATGGTGCCGCCGTCGGGCATCGCGTCGCGGGCGTTGATGATCAGGTTCATCAGCGCCAGCTCGAGCTGGGGCTGGTCGGCGAATACCGGCCAACAATCGTCGGCGATGCGCCATTCGAGGTGGACCAGCCCGCCCAGCGTGTGCGCCAGAAGGTCGTTCATCGCCTCGACCAAGGCCGGGACCTCGATCGCGGCGGGCTGCAACTGCTGCTGGCGGGCGAAAGCGAGCAAGCGGCGCACCAGCTCGGTGCCCTGGTCGGCAGCGCGCATGGTCATCGCGAGGATTTTCTGGTGGCCCTCCTCGAGCTGGGCGCGGCGCTCGAGCAGGCCAAGCCCGCCGAGCACCGCGGCGAGCAGATTGTTGAAGTCGTGCGCGATGCCGCCGGTCAATTTGCCGATCGAGTCCATCTTCTGCGCCTGGACCAACTGGCTTTCGAGGCTGCGCCGCTCGGTGACGTCGGTCAGCGTGCCGGCGAACTCGAGCGGCGCGCCCTTGGCGTCATGCAGCAGCACCGCCTGGTCGTGGAAATATTTGTAGCTGCCGTCGGCGCACTGCCAGCGATACTCGACCGACAGGCGGCCGGTGGCGTTGCGCGTGGCGAGCGCGACGAGCACGCGCTCGCGGTCCTGCTCGTGGAGCCGCTCGGCCCACAGGGTTGGATTGGCGACGACTTGCTCGAACGGGTAGCCGGTCATCGCCTCCAGATCGCCGCTGACGAAGGTCGGGCAGCGCGGGTCGCACTTGAGCGGCTCGAGATAGAGCACGATCGGCAGCGACTGGATGATCGCCGCCTGGCGCTGCTCGGCGCGGCGCAATTCCTGCACCGCATGGAGCCGCTCGGCGTTGGCGCGCAAGGTGGCGTCGAGCAACGCCTGCTCCTGGCGCGCCTTGCGCTCGATCTCCTTGGTCTTGGCGAACAGGTCGACGAATACCGCGATCTTGGAGCGCAACACGACCGCTTCGACCGGTTTGAAGACATAGTCGACCGCGCCCATCGCATAGCCCTTGATGAGGTGCTCGGCCTCCTTGTTGACCGCCGACAGGAAGACGATCGGGATGCGCTTGGTCTGGTCGCGGCTGCGGATGATCTGGGCGGTTTCGTAGCCGTCCATGCCGGGCATGAACACGTCGAGCAGGATCACCGCGAACTCGCCGCGCAGCAAATGGCGCAGCGCCTCCTCGCCCGAATTGGCGGTGACAATGTCGCCGACGTCCTCGAGCACGGTCGAGATCGCGAGCAAATTGCGCTCGTCGTCGTCGACCACCAGCACGCGCGGCCGCTCGACGGGGGCGTCGGGCGGGAGCACCGGGGTGTCGTCGGTGACGATGCCCGCCGGGGTGTCGTTATCGAAAGGCGCCGGCTCGTCCACTATTCGGCGGCCTCCGCGCCGGCCTGGCGCGCGGCGTCGCGCGAGCGCGCGATCCACACCCGCAGCAGCGCCAGCAGCAGGTCAATGTCGACCGGCTTGGCGATGTAATCGGTGGCGCCGGCGTCGAGGCACTTCTGGCGGTCGCCCTTCATCGCCTTGGCGGTGACCGCGATCAAAGGCAGATCGGCGAGCGCCTTGCGGCGGCGGATCTGGCGCATCGTCTCATAGCCGTCCATCTCGGGCATCATGATGTCGATCAGCCCGACATCGATTCCCGGGGTACGCTCGAGGATCGCGATGCCGTCCTTGCCGCGCTCGGCGTGGAGCACCTCGACGTCGTAGCTCTCGAGCACGCTGGTCAGCGAGTAGATGTTGCGGATGTCGTCGTCGACGATCAGCACCTTGGCGCCGGCCAGCTCGAGCAGCGAGCGGCGCGATTCCTTGTCGGCCTGCTCCTTGCTTGGGCGCTTGGAGCGCTTCTTGGCGGCGGGCGAGCGGACCTGCTTGAGCAAGTCGGTGAAGACCTTGATCAATTCGCGGTCGTCGGCGGGCTTCACGGTGACCCCGGCGGCGCCCATCGCGGTGACCGAGGCGGCGCGGTCGGCGCCGGAGATGACGTGGATCGGCAAATGGCCGGTCTGCGGGTCATGCTTGAGCAGGTCGAGCAGGACGAAGCCGTCGATGTCGCTGAGGCCCAGGTCGAGGGTGATGGCGTGCGGCTGGAGCTTGCGCGCCATCGCCAGCGTCCCCGCCCCGGCGGTCGAGACGACCCCCTTCATCCCCGCTTCGTGGGCCATGTCGAGCAGGATCGCGGCGAACGTCGGGTCGTCCTCGACAATCAGCACGAACGGGTCGTCGCCAAGGTCGTCGCGGTCGTCGGCGACTTCGAACCCGGTCGGCAGCGCGGTCGGCACCACCGCCCCGCTGTTCTCGAAGCGCGCGCTGGTGGCGCCGCTTTCGAGCGCCGCGCCCTGGGCGGCCTCCATCGGGATGAACAGCGTGAAGGTCGAGCCTTCGCCGGGCCTGGAGCGGACTTGCAGCTCGCCGCCGAGCAGGCGCGCGATTTCGCGGCTGATCGAGAGGCCGAGGCCGGTGCCGCCATATTTGCGGCTGGTGGTGCCGTCGGCTTGCTGGAACGCCTCGAAGATCAGTTTCTGCTTGTCCTCGGGGATGCCGATGCCGGTGTCGGTGACCGCGATCTCGATCGCCTGGTCGGCGTTGTGGAGCACCGGGTGGTTCTTGCTCCACCCGCCGCTGGCCGCGCGCACCGCGAGCGTGACCGAGCCGCGCGCGGTGAACTTGAAGGCGTTGGAAAGCAGGTTGAGGACGATCTGCTGGAGGCGCTTTTCGTCGGTGCGGATGGTGTCCGGCATGGTCTCGTCGAACTCGACGTTGAACGCGAGATGCTTGTCCGCGGCGAGCTGGCGGAAGGTGCGCTCCATGTGCTGCTTCAAGCTCGACATCGGCATTTCGCCGACCTCGATGGTGACCGTGCCCGACTCGATCTTGGACAAATCGAGGATGTCGTTGATCAGGCTCAGGAGATCGGAGCCGGCGGAGTTGATGGTGCGCGCGAACTCGACCTGCTTGTCGTTCAAATTGCCCTGAGTGTTGTCGGACAGCAGCTTCGACAGGATCAGCAGCGAGTTGAGCGGGGTGCGCAGCTCGTGGCTCATGTTGGCGAGGAATTCGGATTTGTATTTTGAGGTCAGAGCGAGCTGCTCGGCTTTCTCCTCGAGCGCGCGACGGGCCATTTCGATCTCGAGGTTCTTGGCTTCGACCTGCTTTTTCTCATTCTCGAGCAGCTGGGCTTTTTCCTGGAGTTCCTCGTTGGTTGCGTGAAGCTCTTCCTGCTTGGTGGTAAGTTCGGTCTGGCGCGCCTGGAGCTCGGTGGTGAGCAATTGCGACTGCTTCAACAGCCCCTCGGTGCGCATCGTCGCGGCGATCGTGTTCAAGACGATGCCGATCGATTCCATGAGCTGGTCGAGGAAGCTCTGGTGGGTCTCGTTGAAATCACTGAACGAGGCCAATTCGATCACCGCCTTGACGTCATCCTCGAACAGCGCGGGCAGGATGTTGATGTTGGCGGGCTTGGCGCTGCCGAGGCCCGAGCCGATGCGGATGAAGTCGCCGGGCACGTCCTTGAGCACGATCGGGCGGCGGTCGGCGGCGGCCTGGCCGATGAGCCCTTCGCGAAGGCCGAACTCGCGCTTCAACTGGTCGGCGTTCTCGGCGCCGTAGCTCGCGACCAGCTCGAGCTTGGTCTCGTCCTCGTCGCGGTTGGTGACGTAGAACACGCCGTATTGGGCGTTCACCAGCGGCGCCAGCTCGGACATGATGAGGTTGGACACGGTGGCGAGGTCGCGCTCGCCCTGGAGCATGCGGCTGAAGCGCGCGAGGTTGGTCTTGAGCCAGTCCTGCTCGGCGTTCTTGAGGGTCTGATCCTTCAGATTGCGGATCATCTCGTTGATATTGTCCTTGAGCGCGGCCATTTCGCCCGACGCCTCGACCGCGATCGAGCGCGTCAGATCGCCCTTGGTGACGGCGGTGGCGACGTCGGCGATCGAGCGCACCTGGTTGGTCAGATTGGCGGCGAGCTGGTTGACGTTGTCGGTCAGGTCGCGCCACAGGCCGGCGGCGCCGGGCACCCGCGCCTGCCCGCCCAACTTGCCCTCGATGCCGACTTCGCGGGCCATGTTGGTGACCTGGTCGCCGAACGTCGACAAAGTGTCGATCATGAAGTTGATGGTGTCGGCGAGCGCGGCGATCTCGCCCTTGGCGTCGACCGTCAATTTGCGCTTGAGGTTGCCCTGCGCGACCGCGGTGACGACGTCGGCGATGCCGCGCACCTGATTGGTCAGGTTGGTCGCCATGAGGTTGACGTTGTCGGTGAGGTCGGCCCACGTTCCGCCGACCCCCGGCACCTGCGCCTGGCCGCCCAACTTGCCCTCGGTGCCGACCTCGCGAGCGACGCGCGTCACCTCGCTGGCGAAGCCGTTGAGCTGATCGACCATGGTGTTGATGGTGTTCTTGAGCGCAAGGATCTCGCCCTTGACGTTGACGGTGATCTTTTTTGACAAATCGCCCTTGGCGACCGCGGTGGTCACG
>NZ_JANPKO010000128.1:0-6520 GCF_031426035.1 Sphingomonas sp.
CGGTGAAGGCCTTGCCGGTTGAGCCCGTGCCGAAGATGGTGTCGGCCCCGACCGGGTCCGGCTTGCCGATCTGGCGCACGCCCCATCCCTGCGCGAGTGTCGGTTTGCCGTCCTCGACGATGGCAATCGAGACGCCGGGCGCGCCGTAAGCGGTGCGCAACTGCTCGACCCGCTGCTCGAACCCCGCGGGCGGCGCGGCGAGGGCCGGCGATGCCATCGCCAACAGCGCGAAGATGAGGGCGCGGTTCATGCGGGTTGCTCCTGCTTCGAACGGGTCAACCGCCATACGCCCAGCGTCAGCACGGGGATCACGTAAACGGCGATGAGAACATAGGCCAAGGCGCGATATCCGGTGGCGATCAGCGCGACGAGGCCGAAACGGTCGGCGACGAACATGCAGCCGATCAGCAAGGAGAGCGCGATGGCCAGGCGGGCGCGGTTACTGAGCACGATCCCGCGCCAGTTGAGCACGGCGCGCGCGATGCGTTCGTTGATCGCGTGGACCGAGCTCGCCCCGCTTTCGAGCAGCGCCGAGAAGATCATCAGCTGGAACAGCAGATGGAACAGCGGGATGTCGAGCTGCTGGAGGAGGAAGTCCGAGGGCAGAGTGGCGTCGGCGATCTCGGGGTAGAAGCCGACCATGGCGATGAAGAACAATAGCGCGGGGAGCGTCGCCAGCGGCCCGGCGATGATCCCCGCGACAATCGCGTCGCGGCTGCTGGTGAGGTGGCGGACGACGGGCAGCACGACCACCGCGCCGATCAGATTGTAGCCGGCGTAGATCGTCCCCCCGGTCAGCCAGCCGGTCGCCGGCCCGCCGCGCTCGAAGCCGGCGGCGATGCGGTCGCCGAAGTGAGTGAAGGCGAGCACGATGAACAGCGCGTAAACCGCGTACAACAGGTAGGAGACGTAGGCGAACATGCGTTCGACCGACGCGTTGCCGAAGGTCACCACGGCGACGATCGCGGCGGCCAGCGCGGCGGTGCCGACCAGCGACGGCAACCCGAGCAGCGACGCCCCTATGGCGCCGGCCGCGGCGCCGTAGACCGCGAGGATGAGTACGATGAACAGGATGTAGGCGCCCTCAAACAGCACCCAGCCGGGGCCGAGCAGGCGCCTGAAGAAGGTGACATAGTCGAACGCCTGGACCAGCCGCGCGAAGAGGAAGGTGACGCTGCACACCAGGCTGAAGATGAGGGTCGCGACGAGGATCGCGGCGAGCCCGCCCCACGGCCCGCTGGGGAGGAAGAATTCGGCGAGCTCTCGGCCGGTGGCATAACCGCCGCCGATGACCACCGCCTTGAACGCCAGGCCGGGCAGCCAGAAGCGCTGGAAGCGGGTCGGCGCCGCGCCGCTGGCGGTCGCCGTCGTCATGCCGCCGCGCACGCGTCGAGCAGCGCCTCGAGCCCGACCCCGCGCACCGGATCGGCGACCGGCAGACCGAGCCGGCGCGCGGTCGCCGCGATGACCTCCGCCGCGGCCTGATCGTCCATCGCCACAGTGTTGAGGCTGACCCCGCAGCAGCGGATCGCGGGGTTGGTCAGGCGCCCCGCCGCGACGGTTTGCGCGATGACGTCCTCGATCGACGGCACCGGAAAATCGGGCAGGCCGAGGATGTGGCTGCGCAGCGGGTCGTGGCACACGACGAACACATCGGGCTGGCTGCCGTGGAGCAGGCCGAGGGTGACCGCGGCGTAGGACGGGTGGAACAGCGAGCCCTGGCCCTCGATCACGTCGAGGTGGCCGGGGGCTGCGTCGGGGCTGAGCAGCTCGGCCGCGCCGGCGAGGAAATCGGACACCACCGCGTCGATCGGGATGCCCGCCCCGGCGATCATGATCCCGGTCTGCCCGGTGGCGCGGAAATCGACGTCGAGGCCGCGCGCGGCGAGCCCGCGGGCGATTGCCAGCGCGGTGTATTTTTTGCCCAGCGCGCAATCGGTGCCGACCGTCAGCAAGCGCCGTCCGCTGCGCTTGCGGCCGCTGGCGATCGGGATGCCGTCGGGCGGGACGCGCACGTCGACCAGGCGGCGGCCGAGCTGCCTGGCCTCGGCCGCCAGCTCGGCAATGTCGCCGAGCCGGTCGTGCATGCCCGACACAATGTCGAGGCCGGCGCGCAGGCTTTCGCTGAGCGTCGGCAACCACAGCTCGGGCACCTGGCCGCCGCGGGTGGCGACCCCGATCAGCAACGCGCGCGCGCCGCGCTGATACGCCTCGCGCGGCTGCAGCGGGGGCAGACCGGTGGTGACGCGCGCGCCGGGCAGCGCGAGCTCGCCAATGCAGCGCTCGGGCGCCCAGTCGCGCAACCCGAACGCGGTCTTGGCGTAGCCCGCCTCGACCGCGTCCCCGAGGAACAGCAGATACGGCGAGGGGAGCGCGTCGACCTGCTCGCCCCGCGCACTGAGCGCCGCCGAACCCGGTGCGGTCGTGGCCATCCGACTATAGACCGGCGGTCAGGCTGATCCCGATCGTCCGCGGCCGGATCACGCCGGTGTTCATCGCCCCATTGGGATTGAGCGGGAACGGGCCGAACACGGTGGTGCCTTCGGTCGAGGTCCGGCCCGCGCTGTTGCCGAGGTTACGGACGTAGGCGTCGATAGCGTATTTGCCGAAGTCGAGCCCGGCGCGCAGGTCGATGACCTGGTAGCTGTCGATCCGCCGCTGCCTGCCGTTGGCTGCCACAAAATCCGCATCGTAGCTGGCGGTCTGGCTCGAGAGATGGCGCAACGACGCCCCAAGGCTCGCTTCGAGCGTATTGCTCAACGACCAACGGTAGTCGCCGTTGAGCCCGGCGCTGAACTTGGGCGTGAACGGAAGCTGGTCGCCGTCGAAGCCGGAAATGGCGCCCTGGATGGGCGGCAGGTCCTCGGTCAGGCGGGCGTCGGTGTAGGCCGCGTTGAGCGACAGCGACAGGCCGCGCAGCGGCCGCGCGGTGGCCGTGATTTCGGCGCCGTCGACCTTGGCCTTGCTGCCGTTGGTGTTGATGTTGAAGTCCGACACGGTGGCGATCAGCTGGATGTCGGTCCAGTCGATATGGAACACCGCCGCATCGACGGTGAAGCGGCCGTCCGGCGTCTGCGCCTTGACCCCGGCCTCATAGCTGATCAGCGAGTCGGAATCGTAGGTTCCGAGTTCGGCCGGCGCACCGGGCGGGAGCACGTTCGGGCCGCCCGGACGGAAGCCCTTGGCGACCCGCGCGTAGATCGACGTATTGTCGTTCAGTTCGAAGCGCGGGGCGACCGAGTAAGTGAACACGTCCTCGGTCGACTTCCTGGTCGGGAAGCGGTTGAAGCCGCCCGCCAGGGCGCCGTCGCTGACCTGGTCGGCCTCCTGCTTGTTGCTGCTGTAGCGCCCGCCCAGACCGAGGTCGAAGCGCTCGCTGAAATGGATCGTCACGTCGGCGAAGCCGGCGATCTCCTTATACTCCGACGCCACCCTGGCGAGGCCGAGCAACGGCACGCCGGGGTCGTCGATCGGGTTGAGGGTGCCCGGGCGCACGGCAATGAAGTCCTGGTCGATCAGGCCGTCCTCGCTGGTGTAGTAGATTCCGGCGAGCCAATCGAGGCGCTTGGATTCGGACGACAGCCGCACTTCCTGCGTGAACTTTTTCGAGTTCGTTGACTGCGCCTGGAAGAACTCGTTGGCCGGGTATCCGAATGCGGCATCGATGAGCGAGCTCAGAGGGAACGTCAGGTCGGCGCGGAAGTCCTGCTTTTGCGTGCTGTAGCTGGTTGACGAGGTGAGGTCGGCAAAGCCGAGGTCGATCGCCCCGGTCGCGTTGTAGACGCGATATTTGACGTCCGAAAATTCGGGCACGAACTGCGCCTGGCTCAGCTCGCCGTACAGGCGCTCGAGCGTCTCGGGATCGCTTGCAACGACCGACGGCGCGTCGGCTTCGATATTCTGGGCAAGCGCGGTGAAGCGCAAGGTCACCTTGTCGCTGGGCTTGTACAGCAGCGACGCACGGCCGCCGAAGCTCTTGCTGTCGTTGATATTCTTGGCGCGGTCGGAGGTCAGGACCGCGCCCAGCAGATCCGTCCCGCTGGTCCCGATCGAATCGATGAACCCGCCGTGCTTGCGATAGGAGCCGGTGGCGCGGAACGCGAGCGTGTCGCCCAGTGGCACGTTGACCACCAAATTGGCATTGTAGCCCATCTCGCCGCCCGCGGTGGTTTCGACCCCGACCCGGCCACGCGCGGTCAAGGCCGCGGTGGAGGGTTGCCGGGTCACGAACTTGAGGACGCCGCTGAGCGAGCTGGCACCGTAAATCGTCCCCTGGGGGCCGCGCAGAACCTCGATGCGGTCGAGGTCGAAGGTGTCGAAGTCACCGGCCAGGACGGCGGCGTTGACCAGGCCGCTGCTCGACCCGAACGGGGTTTCATCCATGTAGATGCCGACCGTCGAGGCGACGCCGCCTGAGTTAACGCCGCGCACGATCAGCCGTCCCTGGCCCGGCGTGCTCTGGTTGAGCTGAAGGCCTGGAACGAGCTTCAGATAGTCGGCGAAGCTGCTTGCATTCTGATCCTCGAGCGTCGCGCCCGAGACCACCGAAATCGATTGCGGCACGTCGATCAGGACCTGGGTGCGCTTTTGGGCGGTGACGACGATTTCGGCCTGGTTGGTGTCGGCCGCGCCGGCGGTCTCCTGCGGCACGGGCGGGTCCTCCTGGACCTGCGCCAGGGCGGGCTGCGCGGCGAGCCCGAGGAGGGCCGCGCTGCCCATCAGGAATGTGCGGGGCGAAAGCCGGTTCTGGGTCATGATGTTTCCTCCATATGATGTTGGTTGCGCGCCCCGTTGGGCACGATGAATGCGGTGCGTGAGCCTAGACATTGGCGGGCCTCGCCAGGCCTTCGGGAACATCGGTCAGGTCGGGCGGCGCGGGGTCGTTCGCGGCGCGCGCCAGCACGCGCTTGGTCGGCGCATCGAGCAGATAGAGAAAGGCCGCAGCGGCGGTCGCGATGCCGGCGAGCAGGACGAAGAACGGGACATGGTCGATCCGGCTCCACAGCCGGCCGACCTGGCCCGCGGCGAGGCTTCCCGCGAAGATCGCGAGGTACCAGGCGGCGACCGTGCTGGCGCCGAGCCTGGGCGGCGCGAGGCGCGCGAAGATGCCGAGCCCGTTGGGCAGGATGTACAGCTCGCCAAGGGTGAAGATGACGAAGAAGGACAGCAGCCATAGCCAGTGGACCGGCGCAGCGCCGTTGACCATTTCGGCCGCCGCGACGAGCAGATACGAGGCGGCGACGAGCAAGGCGCCGGCGGCCATTTTGTGCATCACCGACAGTTCGCGGCCGGCCTCGGCCTGGCGCTTCCAGCGCGCGAGAAGCAGCGGCGTGACCAGCATCACGAGCAGCGGGTTCAACGAGAAGAACATCGCCGCGCCGACCTCGAACCCGGCGATGGTGCGGTTGACATCGTCGCGCATCCACAGCGCGAAGGTATTGCCGATCTGCTCGTAGGAGCCGCGGAACACGGTCACCGCGAGCCCGATGCCGAGCAGCAGCAGCACGGTGTCGCGGCCACGCCGCGCCGCCGCGCCCGCCACCGTTGTCGCGGCCGCGCGCTCGGCGACCGGCTGCTCTTCGGGCAAATGGCGCCGACCCAGGACATAGATCAGAAGGCCCGCGAGCATGCCGACGCCGGCGGCGCCGAAGCCGTAATGCCAGCCGTAGGTCTCGCCGAGGAAGCCGCACACCAGAGGAGCGAGGAACGCCCCGACGTTCACCCCGACATAATAGACGTTGTAGGCCCACGGCCGGCGCGGGTCGTCGGCGCGGTAGAGGTCGTTGATCTGGCTCGGCAGCGTCGGCAGGAATAGCCCGTTGCCGATCGCGATGGTCGCCAGCGCGAAATAGAAAGCGGGCTCGAACGCCATCATGAAATGGCCCGCCGCCATCACCGTCGCGCCGATGATCACCGCCTTGCGCTTGCCCAGCCAGCGATCGGCGATGGTGCCGCCGATGATCGGCGTGAAGTACGCGAACGCGGTGTAGAAGCCGTAGATGCTCGACGACTTCTCCTGGTCGAACAGCAGCGTCGTGGTCATGTAATAGACCAGCAGCGCGCGCATCCCGAAGTAAGAGAATTGCTCCCACATGTTGGTCAGGAACAGGATCGTCAGCCCGCGCGGCTGGCCGAACCACGGGCGCTCTTCGGTCACGCTGCGAGCACCTTGCCCGAGCCCCACACGTGGGGAGCGGCGCTGACCATGCCGTCGATGTAGTCGACCCCTGGCGCGCGGTCGGCGGCGAGGAACGTCGGGCCATCGAGGTCGACGATGTCGCACTGCTGGCCGAGGATCAGCGCGGGCGCGGTCGACAGGCTGGTGCCGACCATCGTCCCGACCATCACCTGCAGGCCGAGCCGGCGCGCTTCCGCCGCCATCAACAGCCCCTCGGTCAGGCCGCCGCATTTATCCAGTTTGATATTGACGACGTCGAACCGGCCGGGCGCCGACGGCAGATCGGCGAGGCTGACCAGGCTTTCGTCGCCGGCGATGGGAATTGGCGACGCGAAGCCTTCG
>NZ_JANPKO010000129.1:0-5482 GCF_031426035.1 Sphingomonas sp.
GCCCGCGGCGCGCGCGTGGCTGGGGCGGGTCGGCTACGATCCGGTGTACGGCGCGCGGCCATTGAAACGCGCGGTGCAGAAGCATCTGCAGGACCCGCTGGCCGATCTCATCCTCGCCGGCACGGTCGGCGACGATGAGGAAGTCTCAAAGGTCGAGGCGCAGGTGATGGAGGTCGTCCGCGGGCATTTCCGGCCGGAATTCCTCAACCGGCTCGACGAGATCATCCTGTTTCACCGCCTGTCGGCGAGTCACATGGGACCGATCGTCGACATCCAGGTCGAGCGGCTGGGCAGATTGCTCGAGGAGCGCAAGATCACGGTCGAGCTGACGCCCGCGGCGCGCGCGTGGCTGGGGCGGGTCGGCTACGATCCGGTGTACGGCGCGCGACCGTTGAAGCGCGCGGTGCAGAAGCATCTGCAGGACCCGCTGGCCGATCTCATCCTCGCCGGCACGGTCGGCGACGGCGCGACGATCAAGGTCGACGAAGGCGACGGGGCGCTGGTGCTGACCCCCGCCTAGGCGCGCAGGCCGCTCAGCAGACCTGCTTGCCGTGGTCGATCTGGACCACGACGCACGGCGAACGCTGCGCCTGGTCGACCAGGTCGCGGTCGCGGCGGCGCTTTTCGGCCCATTGCGCGCGAGTCGCGCACACGCGTTTCACCGCCAGCCGGCTGCCGACGATGGTGATGTCTTCGCAAATCTTGTCGTCGGGGTTGCGCGAGCTTGGCGCGGCCTTGGAAGGTTCGACGTTTGCGGCGACTGCCGGCATGGCGACCAACAGTCCTGCCGAAAGTGCCAAGGTGAGTGCAATCCGCATCGCATTTCTCCCCGTTTGGGCCGCGCCTATTGGCCCTTCATGCCAGTCTTTTGCGCTTTGTCGATATCGAGCCGCTCGCGTAGCCGCCGCTCGGCCCACTGGGCGCGGGTCGCGCATACCCGCTTGGCGACCAGCCGGCTGCCGATCACCTCGACCTTCTCGCACACGACTTCATCGGGGTCGCGCGCGTTCTTGCCCGATTGGGCGCCGCTGGCCGGCGTGGCCGGTGCCTGAGCCGCGGCCGTTGACCCGATGCACAGCGCCGCGATGGCGATCGCCAATGTCCGCATGATCTTCCCCTATCGACTCGGCCTAAGCCGTAAAAAACAGCAGCTATATCAAGCACGAACCCGATAACTGCGAGATGAATGGAAGTATGCGCGGTCAGCCCGGCGGCGCAACATCAAACGCGACAGTCAGACGTTCCCCTTCTGCGAACGGCACGGTGCCGTGCCACATCCACGACGGGAACAGCACCAATTGGCCGGGCCTGGGTTCGATTTTCCTGAGCGGCGGGAGACCCAGGCCGAGCTCGGCCTGCGGCTCGCCGAGGGTCAGCCAGCCAGCGTCGGGGGGATCGCCCGCGGTGCGGCCGGGCAGCGCGACATACAGCGCCGAGCTGATCCAGCCCTGCGGGTGAACATGGTTCGAGTGGCGCCCGCCACCGCGCAACAGCACCGACCAGCTTCCCGAGAAACGGATCCTGCGGTCACGGGGGCGAGCGAGCAACGGGTGCCCGGGATCGGGCTCGGGCAGATTGTCGATGTGCCTGCGCACGGCGCCGACGATCGCCTCGCGCAGGGTGCGGACGCGGGGATCGACGCGGCTCAGCAGCGGGCCGTCGGTCTGGCTGCCGCCGCGCACCGACTGGTCGAGATACTGCCCGGAATGCGCGTGGATTTCGCGCAGGTGGCGGGCGAGGTCGTCGAGCGGCGGCAAGTCGGCGGTGAGGTCGGCCACCGACACCAGCCGCGGGTCGCTTTAAGCCAGCTGTGGCGGGGGTCGCCGAGGATGCGCCAAACCAGCGACGCATAGGGCCACACGAACGGCGCGCGCTCGCTGCGCAACTCCTGCTCGACGAGGGGCGCGGCCTGGTCGGCGCGGCCCGAGCGTAGCAGATGGCGTATCCGCCACGCGCGCAGGCGCGGGTCGTGCTCGGCGGACGCCGCGGACAGCAATTGCTCGGCGCTGGGGTCACGCAGTTCGCCGGCGGCGATCGCACCAAAATGCCTGAACGCCTCGGCCGGCTGGCCGCGGGCGAGTGCGTCGCTGACCGCCGCCAGCAGCTGCGCGTAGTCCTCACGCCTGGTGTGGAGGTCGCACAGCTCGAGCCACAGCGCGGTTTGCCCGGGGTGCGCGGTGAGGGCGCGGGCGAGCGATTGCGCGGCGGCGGCGGGGTTTCCCGCCAGCGCCTCCAACTGCGCATATTGGCGATGGCCATCGATCCACAGCGGCGACTGGCCGAGAACCGCTTCGAGCTCGGCCAAGGCGAGGTCGCCGCGGCCGGCGGCCAGCCGTGCCGCGTTGAGCCCGATCAAGGCCTGCCCGTCGGTCGGAGCAAGGCGGCGCGCTTGTTCGAACAGCGCGACCGCTTCGTCCCCCGATTCGAGCGCGACATAGGCCCGGCCGAGGGCGATCGACGGATCGCGCGGGGCGAGCCGGGCGGCGTGATCGAACGAGACGCGCGCGGCGGCGTGGTCGTCGAGCGAGCGCTGGAGGACCGCGGCCCATTGCCACACGAGGGCCTCGTTGCGGCGCGGCGCGACGGCGAGCAGCAACGGCAGCGCGGCCTCCTCGCGCCCCTCGGCTAGCGCCGATCGGGCGAGCTGCGCCAGCGCGGCGGTGTCGTCGTGGCCGGCCCCGACCGCGCGGACCAGGCTGTCGACCGTCACAGCGCGGTGCCTTCGGCAGGCGCTTCGGCGGCGATCAGCGCAGCGACGGCCTCACGCTCGACCGGGCTCAGCCCGGGGTGCCAGATGTCGAAAATGAACACCACGCGCAGCTCGCCGCTGGGGTTCATCGCCTCATGCTCGATGGTGTCGTCGAACACGAACGCCTCGCCGCGCCGCCAGTCGCGAGTCTCAGCGCCGACCCGGAACCAGCAGCCGGCGGGTACGATCAAGGGGAGATGGCACACCAGCCGCGCATTGTTGACTCCGACGTGGGGCGGGATCGCGGTGTTGGGGGCGAGCAGCGAGAACATCGCATTGGGACCGGCGCCGGGAATGGCGGGCTGGGGAAACGCCTCGAGCAGCGCCATCGTGCGCGGGCAGTGGCGGGCGTTGGCCTCGACCCGTTGGCCGTTGCGCCACAAGTGGATCGCGGTCCAGTCGCGGTTCTGGTTGAGGTCGCGCCACTGATCGAGCGGCTCGTGGGCGGCATATTGGATGTACGGCACCAGCTCGGCGCGCTCGGCGGCCATCACCGCGGCGAGCTCTTCCGCGATCGTATCGGTCGCCGCTTCGAGTTCGGCGAGCCACGGGAAACTGTCGCGCGGGTGAAATTCGCGCTCGACCAGGCCGGGGTAGTCGAAGTGGGTTGGTTGGCTGTGGAAGGATTTGGTTTTGCGCAGCACGTTGCTGCGGAAGCGCGCGATGCGCCATTGCTGGTCAGGGTCGGCGCGCGCGACGGCCGCGGCCATGCCCTGTTCCATGCGTGTTTCGCGGGCCGCGAGCCAGGCATCGCGCAGGGCCTCGCCCTTGGCCACCGCAGCGGCCAGCGGCGCGGGTAGATCGCCGTCCGGGCGCTGTGCCAAAGCGTTGCTCCAGGCCTCCCCTGCCCCGTCGTCGCCGAGCGCCTCGAGCAGGCTGGCGCGCAGCACCAGTGCGACGAAATCGAGTGGCGATTGGGCCAGCGCCTGGTGGACAGCGGCGAGCGCCACCCTGGGCTGCCCCGCCGCCTTGCTGATCGCAGCAAGCTTGAGCTGCAGCTGGACATCCGTTGGAGCGGCGGCGGCGGCTTGTTTGAGCAATGTCAAAGCAGCCGCCAGGTCGCCCGAAGCGGCGGCGCGCTCGGCGGTCGCGATGAGGGCAGGGTCGACCATTACCTCAAAGTGTATAACCGAGCTTCTCGATCCACGGCTGAAGGACCGGGAAGACCGGCTCAAGGTGTGCGCGATAGCGCTCCCAACGGCCTGCGGCGCGCGTATACAGCGGCTCGACGACTTGCGCATAGCTGGCAGTCTTGATGTGCTCGCGTTTGCGCGCGGTGGATTGATGATCGAGCAGGCTGTCCTGCCAATCGACGCCGAGGAACGCCATCAGCGCCCTCAGATTCGCTTCCGGATTGGCGACCAGATCCTCATAGACGATACGATGCATCGGCATGCCAATGTGCTGCTGCGCGCGTTCGACGAAGCTGAAGCTCAAATCGTACAGCTCGGCCGTGGTGTCGAGCCGCACGAAATTGGCCATCCCGCCGTTGAGCCGGAAATTGGTGATGAAGCAGCTGAGCACGACATCGCAGGGATGGCGCAGCGCGAGGATCACCTTGGCATCTGGGAACAGGCGGTAGATCAACGGCAGCGAGTTCATCGCCATCGGATTTTTGTCGACCAGCAAATTGCCCGGCTTCAGCTCCGTCAGCGACGCGGCCATTGCGAAATACGCGTCGCGTGCCTGGTGGATCCGCTCGTCCGACGCGCCCGGCAGATCGGCAAATTCGGGGATCACGCGATGGGCCTCGCGAATGGTCGGTTCTTCCTCCAGCACCTCGATACCGGGATGGCTCATCAGCATGGTGTCGAGCAATGTTGTCCCGGAACGCGGGAACCCGATGAGGAACACCGGGGCCGGCCGCGGGTCGCGCTGTTCCCCCTCCTCACGCCAGTTCGCCATCCATTCCGGGGTCAGCAAGTCGCGATTGGCGCGGATCGCCTCGCGGAACGCGGTCGCCCGCTCCTCCGGCCGCGACGGGTCCGCCCGGAGCAGCTCGTTCATCTGTGAAAAAGCGGCAAACGCCTGGTCGGTTTCGCCAAGCCGGTCGTGGAACTGGCCGCGCAGAAACTCGACCCGGGACGGATCACCGACATCGAGCCCGTCGCCAAGTGCGGCCAGGCCCTCGCGGAAACGACCGGCACGGCGATGATCGAGCGCCCGCAAATAATCGATTACGCCAGTGTCGGCGCGGGCAGTGGTGGCCTGGCTTATGAGCTCGGCAATTTCGCCTTCGCGATTGACGTGGTCGAGCATGGTCGCAAGGTTGATGAACGCGAGTGCATTGGCGGGCTCCAGCGAAAGCGCCCGGTTGAACGCGTTCTCGGCAATTTCGAATTGCCGGACGGCGCGTGCCTCCACTCCGTAATTCATCTGGAGCGCGGCGTCGTCGGGGTCGCTCGCGACCGCCTTGGCCAACACCTCGACGACCTCGTGCTCGAGGCCCTTGCGCTTGAGCACCGCGGCCAGATCGATAGTCGCCGGCTTGTCGCCCTGATCGCGTGCAACCGCCTCGCGCAACACGGCCTCGGCCTCGTCGAGGCGGTCAAGCGCAACCAGTTCGCGGGCGAGATTGACGCGGGTCGGGGCCGACTCCGGATTGAGCGCCAGCGCGCGCTGCAGTGCGTCGATGCTGCCCTGGTGGTCGGCCAGCCCGGAGCGGGCATTGCCGAGGTTGTTCCACGCCTCCCAATCGTCGGGCAGGCGGTCAACCAGATGCTCGTAGGCTTC
>NZ_JANPKO010000130.1:0-10270 GCF_031426035.1 Sphingomonas sp.
TGGTGAAGGCCGCGACGGGCGAAGTTATCAGCGCCGAGGAACTGGGCGGCGCGGACACGCACGGGCGCAAGTCGGGCGTGGTCGATCATGTTGCGGAGAACGACGAGCATGCGCTGACGATTGTGCGCGACATCGTCAGCACTTTCGATAATGTGCCGTCCGCCCTGAGCATGTCGAAGGGCTTCGACAAGCTCAGCCCGAACGGCTATGTGGTAAGGGAACCGCGCCCGCCCAAATACGACGCGGAGGAGCTGTACGGCATCATCCCCGACGACGTCCGCGCGCCCTACGACGTGCACGAAATCATCGCCCGCATCGTCGACGGCAGCGAATTCCATGAATTCAAGGCGCTCTACGGCGGCACCCTCGTGTGCGGCTTCGCGCACATCTGGGGCATGCCGGTCGCGATCCTCGCCAACAACGGCGTGTTGTTCTCCGAAAGCGCGGTCAAGGGCGCGCATTTCATCGAACTGGCCTGCCAGCGCCGCATCCCTTTGCTGTTCCTGCAGAACCTCTCGGGCTTCATGGTCGGCGGCAAATATGAGTCCGAAGGCATCGCCAAGCACGGCGCCAAGCTGGTCACCGCGGTCGCCACCGCGCAGGTGCCCAAGATCACCGTGCTGATCGGAGGCAGCTTCGGCGCGGGCAATTACGGCATGGCCGGCCGCGCTTATTCGCCGCGCTTCCTATTCACTTGGCCCAACAGCCGCATCAGCGTGATGGGCGGCGAGCAGGCCGCGTCGGTGCTGGCGACGGTTCACCGCGACGCCGACAAATGGACGCCGGAGGAAGCTGAAGCATTCAAGCAACCGATCCGCGACGATTACGAAGCGCAGGGCAACCCGTGGCACGCCACCGCGCGGCTGTGGGACGACGGCATTATCGACCCCGCGCAAACCCGCGACGTTTTGGGACTAGCCTTCGCCGCCTGCCTCAACGCCCCCATCCCCGAACGCCCGCAGTTCGGCGTGTTCCGGATGTAATGACCATGATGACCTCGCTCGCCTCCGTGCTGCTCGCCGCCGCCCAGCTTCCGCCGGCGCAGCCGATCCCGCCGCCCGATTTTTCCGCGACCGCCGTGCTCGCCCCGATCGAGCAATTGTTCGCGGCGTTGGCGGCGGGCGATGCGGCGGCGATGCTGCGCCTGGTCCACCCCGCCGGCCGGGTAACCGCCACGGGCACCCGCGCCACCGGCAGCGGCCTGCGCCAGCAAAGCTGGACCGAGTTCGCGCAGCGCGTGACGCCGGCGAACCGCTTCACCGAAACCATCTCCGACCCGGCGATTGAGATCGACGGCGACATCGCGATGGTGTGGGCGCCGTTCGTGGTCCGCGTCGACGGCAAGGTCGCCAACTGCGGCATGGACCACTTCGACCTGGTCCGCGACAACGGCACGTGGAAAGTGATGAATCTCACCTTCTCGTCGCGCGTCACCGGGTGCCCGGGGCAGTGATCCAATCCTTGCTCATCGCCAACCGCGGCGAGATCGCGTGCCGGATCATCCGCACCGCGCGCGAGATGGGGGTGCGCACGGTGGCGGTCTACTCGGACGCCGACGCGCACGCGCTGCATGTGCGGATGGCCGACGAGGCGGTGCATATCGGGCCGTCGCCGGCGCGGGAGAGCTATCTCGTCGGTGACAAGATCATCGCCGCGGCGAAGGACAGCGGCGCCGATGCGATCCACCCCGGTTATGGCTTCCTCTCCGAAAACGCCGACTTCGCGCAGGCGGTGATCGACGCGGGCCTGGTGTGGGTCGGGCCCAAGCCAGATTCGATCCGCGCGATGGGGCTCAAGGATGCCGCCAAGACGCTGATGGCGGCGGCCGGAGTGCCGGTCACGCCGGGCTATCTCGGCGACGATCAAAGCCCCGCGCGGCTCAAGAAAGAGGCCGACAAGATCGGCTATCCGGTGCTGATCAAGGCGGTCGCGGGGGGCGGCGGCAAGGGCATGCGCAAGGTCGACGCCGCGGCGGATTTCGACGACGCGCTCGACAGTTGCAAGCGCGAGGCGGCGAGCAGCTTCGGCAACGACGTGGTGCTGCTCGAAAAATGGATCGAGAGCCCGCGCCATATCGAGGTCCAGGTGTTCGGCGACTCTCTCGGCAACGTTGTTCACCTGTTCGAGCGCGACTGCTCGCTCCAGCGCCGCCACCAGAAATTGATCGAGGAAGCCCCCGCGCCGGGGATGAGCGAAGAGACGCGAAAAGCGGTGTGCGGCGCGGCGGTCAAGGCGGCGCAGGCGGTCAACTACGAAGGCGCGGGGACGATCGAGTTCATCGCCGACGCGTCGCAAGGCCTGCGCGCCGACCGCATCTGGTTCATGGAAATGAACACGCGATTGCAGGTCGAGCATCCGGTCACCGAGGAGATCACTGGCGTCGACCTCGTCGAGTGGCAGTTGCGCGTCGCCTCTGGCGAGCTGCTTCCGCTGGCGCAGGAAGACCTCACGATCATCGGCCACGCGATCGAAGCGCGGCTCTATGCGGAAGATCCATCCAAAAACTTCCTGCCCAGCGTCGGGCGCCTTGAGCATTTCGATATGGGCGAGGACGGGCGGATCGAAACCGGGGTCGAGGAGGGCGATGCGATCTCGCCTTACTACGACCCGATGATCGCCAAATTGATCGCCGTCGGCGCCGACCGCGATGAGGCAATCGACGAGCTCGCGGCGATGCTCGACGGCGTCGAAGTATGGCCGGTCAAAACCAACGCCAATTTTTTGTTCAATTCGCTGCTCGACGAGGATTTCATCGCCGCGCGGCTCGACACCGGGTTCATTGCGCGCAACCTCGACGAGCTGGTGCCCGATACTGCACCAAGCGGCGCCATCCGGCGCGGCGCGGCGGCGGTGGCGACCGCCCTCGACGAGGACGGCGACACGCTGGCGGGGCTCGCCGGCTTCCGCCTCAACGCGCCCGAAGCCGCGGCGGTCGCGCTCGGCCACGGCGGAAAGTTCGACACTGTCGCGCTCGACGACGGCGAGATCGCCGCGGTGTCGGGCTTCCGCGACGACGAGCGGGTGGTGGTGTTCCACGAAGGCCAGGCGTTCGAGTTCGCGCTGGCGTCGCGCGGCAGCGTCGGCGCGGCGGCGGGCGACGGCGCGATCGTCGCGCCGATGCCGGGCAAGGTCACCGCGGTCGAAGTCGCGGTGGGGGAGACGGTGGTCAAGGGCCAGCGCCTGCTCACGCTCGAGGCGATGAAGATGGAGCACGCCCTCACCGCCCCGTTCGACGGCACCGTGGCGGAGGTCAACGCCGCCGCCGGCGCGCAGGTCGGCGAGGGCAGTGTGTTGGCCAAGATTGAACCCACTGGAAAGGCGTAGGAACCGTTCGTCCTGAGCTTGTCGAAGGACTGCTTTTCTTCCTAGGGCGAATGAGAAGGGCAGGGCTTCGACAAGCTCAGCCCGAACGGATTTGGGAGTGAAGAATGGACATCGAAGGAATCGCTGCGGTCGTCACCGGCGGCGCATCGGGGCTCGGCGAGGCGACCGCGCGGGAACTGGCCGCGCGCGGAGCGAAAGTCGCGGTGTTCGACCGCGATGTCGACAAGGGCGAGAAGGTCGCGGCCGAGATCGGCGGCATCTTCTGCGAGGTCGACGTGACCAGCGATGAAAAAGTCGCCGCGGCGTTCGCCAAGGCGCGCGCGGCACATGGCCAGGAGCGCGTGCTGGTCAATTGCGCGGGGGTCGCCAACGCGGTCAAGACCGTCGGCCGCGACAAGGAGACGAAAGCAATCAAATTCTACCCGATGCACCAGTTCGAGCTGGCGATCGCGATCAACCTCGTCGGCTCGTTCCGCTGCATCGTCCATTCGGCGGCGGGGATGGTCGATCTCGAGCCGCTCGCCGACGGCGAACGCGGGGCGATCGTCAACACCGCCTCGGTCGCGGCGGAGGACGGCCAGATCGGCCAGGCGGCTTATTCGGCGTCGAAGGGCGGGGTGGTGGCGATGGCACTGCCGATCGCGCGCGACCTGATGAACGATGGGGTGCGCGTCAACACCATCCTGCCCGGCGTGTTCAAGACCCCGATGGTGGCGATGATGCCGCCCAACGTGCAGGACGCGCTGGGCGCGCAGGTGCCGTTTCCCAAGCGCCTCGGCCAGCCCGAGGAATATGCCCGCCTCGCCTGTTTCATGGTCGAAAACCCGTACATGAACGCCGAAAGCGTGCGCCTCGACGGCGGCATCCGCATGGCGCCGCGGTGAGCTTGGCGTTGCAGCACTTCCCGTTCGTCCCGAGCGAAGTCGAGGGGCGTATCTCGACTTCGCTCGACACGAACGGAACCGGGCATGGATGAACCGAAACTTCTCGAGGACATCGCCGTCGCAGCGCGCGCGGCCGGGGCCGAAATCCTCAAGCTGGTCGCGGCCGGGTTCGAGGTCGAGACCAAAAGCGACTTGTCGCCGGTAACGGTGTGCGACCGCGCCGCCGAGGCGATCATTCTCGCCGCGCTCGAGCGCGCCGCGCCGGGCGTGCCGGTGATCGCCGAGGAAGAGGTCGCGGCGGGCCGCATCCCGCAGCACGGCGAAACCTACTTCCTCGTCGACCCGCTCGACGGGACCAAGGAGTTCGTTCGCGGCGGGGATGATTACACCGTCAATATCGGATTGATCGTCGCCGGCGCCCCGCGCCTCGGCGTGGTCTACGCCCCGGCCACCGACCGCCTTCACGGCGGGCTGGTGGGGGAGGGCGCCTGGCTCGAGGCGGACAGCCGGCGCAGCGCGATCCGCACCCGCCAGCGCGGCGCCGACATCGCCGCGGTCGCCTCGAAATCGCATTTCACCCAGGCCACCGCCGATTATCTCGCGCAGGCTGTGGGCGAGTGCGGCCATGTCTCGATCGGCTCGAGCCTCAAATTCTGCCTCGTCGCCGAAGGCGCGGCGGACATTTATCCGCGTTTGTCGCCGACCAGCGAGTGGGATACCGCCGCCGGCCACGCCGTGCTGCTCGCCGCCGGGGGCCGCGTCGACGGCGTCGATGGCGAACCGCTGCGTTACGGCAAGACCGCCTTCCTCAACCGCGGCTTCGTGGCGACGGCAGGGTGGCAAGCGCCGCCAATCGCGCCGTTCCTGAGCGAGTTTTCGGGCGGCGGCGACCTGCCGCAGGGGGTTTAGGCCGCGCGCGGCCCGGGGTCGGGCTGCGTCCACAGCCGCAACCATTGGTCGAGCTGGTCGTCGCTGTCGTCGCCGCCGCCCACGCCGCGCAGCGAGTCGATTTCGACCCGCACCGATTCCAGATCGCCGTACAGCTCGCGCGCCTCGGGGCTGACATCGTCCGCGGCGGCTAGGTCCCACAGCAGCAATTGCGCCTGCTCGACCGCTTCGGCGAGGTCGGCCAGCCATTGCGCCCGCCTTGCCGCCCGCAACTCGGCCGCATGCAACTCGCCAGACCAATCCGCCACTACAGGTTCCTCGCCGGGCGAAGCTTAGCGCCGCATGGTTTCGAAGGCATGGGGCATAGGTCCATTGTGGAGCCGAAACCGGCTGACTTTTGTCCACAATGCGCGTTAACACTTGGGCTGCTCGGTCCTGCTCTCTGATAAAGGGATATCGCCATGGACGCGATTTCGACCGACGCCGCCAGCGACCATTATGCCGCTCCGGCGCCTGTGCTGATCGCCGCAACCGGCTCGGCCGCCCGCCAACGCGCGGTGCGCACGATCGAAGCGTCGGGACTGCGCATCGCCGACATTGTGGAAATCGAGCAGGCGCCGGAACGGATCGAGCGCCAGGCCGCGGCGTCGGCCTTGTGGGTCGAACTCGATTGCGACCGCGGCGGGGCGATGGACCGCTTGCTCGACAGCGTGAACCGCGATGTCCGCGCCGGCCGCTTCAGCGCGGTGGTCGCGGCGACCGCCGACCTGGTCGATCCGTGCAGCGCGCGGCTGACCGACAATGCGGTCGACCTGCTGGTTGACGCCACCGATGCCGATCGCGCCGCCGCGCTCGCGCTGGCGGTATCGGGCGTCCACCGCGCCGGGCACCTCTCCGACATCGCGACCGACCGCAACAGCGCGCGGCTGCGCCAATTGAGCGATGAGGTGGGCCGGATCGCCTCGACCCTGGCGCGATTGTCGTCGGGGCCGGCCACCGCGCTGCACGAGGTGCCGCCCATGACTCACTCGGACACTCCGCCCGATGTCGCGCCCGACATTGTCCGCTCGGTGATCCGCGCGCGCCGCCTGCGCAGCCGCTTCTTCGCCGAGGATCTGTTCGCCGATCCGGCGTGGGACATGCTGCTCGACCTGCTCCAGGCCGAGATCGCCCAGCTGCGCGTGCCGGTGTCGAGCCTGTGCATCGCCGCCGCGGTGCCGGCGACCACTGCGCTGCGCTGGCTCAAGACGATGACCGGGCAGGGGCTGTTCGTGCGCCGCGCCGATCCGCATGATGGGCGCCGCGTGTTCGTCGAACTGGCACCCCCCGCGAGCCTCGCGCTGCGCCGCTTTTTCGTGGACGTCGGTCACCCCGCGGTGGTGTGAACTGAACGGGATGGTGGGCGCTGACGGGCTCGAACCGCCGACCCTCTCGGTGTAAACGAGATGCTCTACCAACTGAGCTAAGCGCCCGCGCGCGGCTGACTGCCATGCAGCGCGGCGCTCGGCAAGGCTGGGTACTCAAGCTGGGTTCTCAAGCTAGGCGCTGAAGGTGGCCCTCAAGCTGGGCCCTCAAGCTGGGCGCCCACGCCGGGCGCTCGAGCTGGTGCTCAAGCTTGGCGCTCAAGCTGGGCGCTCAAGCTGGGCGCACTGGCCAGGCGTTGGCGAGAGGGTCGGTTCAGAGGCGGATTACGCCGAGCGCGAGCAGCAGCAAGAAGGTGCCGACGGCGCTGATCAGCAACGACGTGCCGCACCCGATGCGGTTGGAGAAAAAGAACAATTCGGCACTCCTGCACTGGTCAGGCTGCGCCAACGGGCGTGCCGCCTAAAGGCTCCGCACCAGCCGCACCGCGACGGCCGCCCAGGCCGGGTCGCTGACCACGCTCTGGCGGCCGCCGGCGCCGGGCGGGAGGAGGTGCAATTTATTGTCCTCGCGCCCGATCAGCCGGCCGAACAGGAAGCGCCCGGCGGGGCGCGGGACCAGCACGTCGCGGTTGAGCGCGCGGCCGAACTCGCCCGGCTCGAGCATGTCGCACCAAATCTCGTCGCCGGCGCGATAGTCGCCGACGCTGGCGGTGACCTTGACCGCGACCTGGCCCTCCTGTGCCTTGGGGGCAACCACGATCCCGCCGCGCTTGGGCGCCGACGCGCCATTGGCGCCGAGCACGGCGGCGACCGCGAGGTCGGCGCGCTCGCCATGATCAACCAGGTCCGAGGCGTCGACCCCGAGCGCCGCCGCGATGCGGTTGAGCCAGCCGACCGACACCGTGCGCGTGCCGGTCTCGAGCCGGCCGATGGTCTGCGGGGTGGTCGCCGGGGTGCACGCCTTGGCGACGTCGTCGAGGGTCATCCCGCGCGCCTTGCGAACTTCCCGAATGCGCGTGATCATCGCTGCCCCCGTTCTTTAATGCGAACCAAATCGGATTTTTCACTGTCCTACATAATCGCCGCTGTGGCAAGCAACTTTGGCTCGAGTCGATCCGCGGGCGAGGGAGCCGCCGATGAAACAGGCGAAACAGGCGAAACTTGCGAAACCGGCGCGGCTTCTGGCCGAGCGCGCGATCGGCGATGTCGACGACGGTGCCGCGGCCGATCCCAGGCGCGCCGCGTCTGCGGGACACCCGCTTGCCGACGCCGCGGGCCGGGCCAGGCCGCGACCGGCGCGCTCGGTCACCGTCAACCTCGCCGACTCCCCGCTCGGCTGGCTGCGCGCGCGCGGGCTGGTCAGTCTGCGCCAGTTCGACGCCGGCGAGCGGCTGCGCGGCGACTATCAGCGCTCGGCGCTGCCGCCGAGCATCACCATGTCGTGGACCGCGTCGCCGGTCGGCAGCCGGCGCGGCGGCGCGGCGCCCGCTCCGGATCTGTCCGCCGCCCAGCTCGACGCGCGCCGCCGCTTCGATGACGCGATCGCCTTCGCCGGCCCGGGCCTGTCCGATATCCTGTGGCGCGTGGTGTGCGCGGGCGAGGGCATGCGCGACGCCGAAAGCGCGCTCGGCTGGCCGGCCCGCGCCGGGCGGCTGGTGCTCGGCCTCGCGCTCGACCGGCTGGCGGTCTATTACCGCATCGGCTGACGCTCGCGTTGCCGCCGGCTCAAGGGGATTTCATGATTTTATACGGCTCGTCGATCTCGCCGTTCGTGCGCAAGGTGCTCGCGTTCGCCGCCGAAAAGGGCATCGCGCTCGACAACCAGCGCGTCGGCATCGCCGATCCCAACCCCGACTTCCGCGCGGCCAGCCCGTTCGGCAAGATGCCCGCGCTGGCGGACGGCGACTACCAGCTCTCCGATTCGAGCGCGATCATCCATTACCTCGAAGCCAAGCACCCCGCGCCCGCGCTGATCCCGGCCGATCCCGAACTGCGCGGCAAGACAATCTGGTTCGAGGAATTCGCCGACACCATCCTGTTCGCGTGCGGGGCGCGGATATTCTTCAACCGCGTGGTCGCGCCGCGCTTCCTCGGGCGGCCCGGCGACGAGGCGGTGGCGCTCGCCGCCGAGCGTGACGAGCTGCCGCCGATCCTCGACTATCTCGAAGCGGTCGCGCCGTCAGGCGACGGCTACCTCGTCGGCGATGCGCTGACGCTGGCCGACATTGCGGTCGCCAGCCCGTTCGCCAACCTTGCCCACATGGGGCTCGGCGCCGACTCCGAGCGCCACCCCAAAACCCGCGCCTATGTCGAACGGATCCTCGCGCGGCCGAGCTTCGCGCCGCTGATCGCGGGCGAAGCCGCCATGCTGGAAAAGATTCCCACATAAAAAAAGCGCCGCGCTCCAATGGGGAGCGCGGCGCGGTCGGAAGCTGGTTGAAGCGTTAGATCGAAGAGCTGTCGTCCTCTTCGGACTTGCGCTCGCTCGACTGGCCGGTCTCGAGATTTTCGTTCTGGCCGGTCGCGCCTTGTCCCTGGCGGGCGAAGTCGGGGTTCGACTCGTCCTTGAGATAGTCGCTCGAGCTGTCGCCCTGCGAGCCGACGAAGCCGCCCTGGCCCGAGGAACCGGAGCCGCTGGCGCCGCTGTCACCGATGCCCGAGCCCGAACCGAGGCCCTGCTCGCTGCTCAGCGTCGCGGTGTCGCCGCCCGAGCCGAACTCGGTCTGGCCGCTCGAGCTTTGGCCGCCCGAGCTCTGGCCAGTGCTCTGGCCGCCCTGCTCGCTGCCTTGCCCGCTCGGCTGCTGCGAGGCGAACCCGCCCTGCTGCTGGCCGCTCGGCTGTTGGCCCTGCTGCCCGGTCGGCGTCTGCTGACCCTGCTGCTGACCCTGCTGCTGACCCTGGGGCTGCTGACCCTGGGGCTGCTGGCCCTGCTGGCTGGTTTCGTCCTGGCGGTCCTGCTCGAATTTCTTGTCGTCTGCCATCGCTCGATACTCCTCGCATAGCCCCGCCGTGCTCTGGGCCAATAACCCCGGGCAAGCGCCACTCGTTCCGCGCGATCAACGGCTTATGCGACGAACCGATCGTCGCGCGCGGGCCAGGCGCGCGCACAAAAAAAGGGGCCGCCGGCGGTGACCGGCAGCCCCTGTGAAGATTGCAGCGAGCGCCGGCCTAAGCCTGCGCTTCGCCTTCGTCGCTGTCGCCGCCCTCGGCCGCGGGAGCCTGATCGGCCTCCGCAGCAGGCGCCGTGTCCGGCTCAGCCGCTTCTGGAGCCGCTTCCGCGCTCTCGTCGGCCGGAGCCGCCGCCGCCGTATCGTCGGGCACGGTGCCCGGCTCGGCGTTGGGGTCGAACTCCTCGGTGAAGTCGGCGGTGTCGCGCTCGAACATCTGCTTCATGACGTCGATGCCCTGCGCCTGCAGCTCGGCTTCCTCGGGTGAGCGCGCGACGTTGACCTTGACCGTCACCGCGACCTCGGGGTGCAGCGCGACCTTGACCTCATGCATGCCGATCGCCTTGATCGGGCGGTCGAGCACGATCTGGCTCTTGGTCAGCTTGGCGCCGTCGCCGTCGAGCGCCTCGACAATGTCGCGGGCGCTGACCGAGCCGTACAATTGGCCGGTGTTGGAGGCCTGGCGGATCAGCTTGACGGTCTTGCCGTCGATGCCCTTCGAGGCCTTTTCCGCCTCGCCGCGGCGGTCGGCGTTGTCGGCCTCGATCTTGGTGCGGTTGCTTTCGAACAGCTTGCGGTTGGCCTCGTTGGCCCTGAGCGCCTTCTTGTTCGGCAGCAGGTAATTGCGCGCGAAACCGGTCTT
>NZ_JANPKO010000131.1:0-7789 GCF_031426035.1 Sphingomonas sp.
CGCGCATCCTCGTCGCGGAAGCAGGGCGCGATCTGGAAGTAACGGTCGAAACCGGCGACCATGATCAATTGCTTGAACATCTGCGGCGCCTGCGGGAGCGCGTAGAATTTGCCCGGATGGACCCGGCTGGGAACGAGGTAGTCGCGCGCGCCCTCGGGGCTCGAGGCGGTCAGGATCGGCGTCTGGAACTCGAAGAAGCCTTGCTCGATCATCCGCGCGCGGATCGAAGCGATGACCGCCGAGCGCAGCATGATGTTGGCATGGAGCCGCTCGCGGCGGAGATCGAGGTAGCGGTGCTTGAGGCGGATCTCTTCCGGATAGTCGGCCTCGCCGGCAACCGGCATCGGCAGCTCGGCGGCGGCCGACTGGACGGTGACCTCGTTGGCGATGACCTCGATGTCGCCGGTGGCGAGCTTTGAATTGACCGCCCCGCCCTCGCGCGCGACGACCTCGCCCGACACCGTGACGACCGATTCAACGCGCAGCGAATCGAGCGTTTTCAGGGCCTCGCTGCCGGCGCGGGCAACGATCTGGGTCAGCCCGTAATGGTCGCGCAGATCGACGAACAGCACCCCGCCATGGTCGCGCTTGCGGTGGATCCAGCCCGACAGGCGGACGGTCTCGCCGACATTGGCGCCACGCAAATCGGCGCAGCGGTGGGTGCGGTAGGCGTGCATTCCAGGTTGCTCTTTCGAAGCCCGTCATTCCCGCGAAGGCGGGAATCCCGCTCGTTTCCACCCGGCCGGGAAGGAGAAGCGGGATCCCCGCCTGCGCGGGGATGACGGCTGTTGGATATCGCCGCGCGCTTCCCCTTCCCCTCGCCCTTTGTCAACCCGCGGGGAGGCGTCTATGGCCCCCCGCAACACCATGCATATCCATCCCCTCATCAACACCACCGACGAGCTCGCCGCGTTTACCGCGCGCCTCGCCGAGCATCCGTTCGTCGCCGTCGACACCGAGTTCATGCGCGAGAACACCTATTGGCCCGAGCTGTGCCTGCTGCAGGTCGCGAGCATCGAGGAAGCGGCGGCGATCGACCCCCAGGCCGGGCTCGACCTGACCCCGATCCTCGACCTGATGGTCAAGAACAAGAACGTGCTGAAGGTGTTTCATGCCGGCGGCCAGGACCTCGAGATCATCCACAATCTGACCGGCCAGGTGCCGTCGCCTTTGTTCGACACCCAGATCGCGGCGATGGCGCTCGGCCACGGCGAGCAGGTCGGCTACTCCAACCTGATTGAGTCCTTGCTCGGGCACAGCCTCGACAAGGGCGCGCGCTTCACCGACTGGAGCCGCCGCCCGCTCGACAAGCGCCAGATCGACTATGCGATTGCCGACGTCACGCATCTGGCGACGATCTTCCCGCGGATGGTCGAGAAATTGCGCAAGAACGGACGCGGCGCGTGGCTCGACGAGGAGATGGAGCGGCTCGCCGACCCGTCGAGCTTTGCGTTCGCGCCCGAGGACGCTTGGAAGCGCCTCAAGCTGCCGAGCCGCAACCCGGCGGTGCTCGGGCGCCTGAAGGCGCTCGCCGCGTGGCGCGAGAGCGAGGCGCGGGGCAAGAATTTGCCGCGCGGGCGGATCATCAAGGACGATACGCTGGGCGAGCTGGCCAGCCATCCGCCCAAGACCCAGGACGATCTGGGCAAGGTGCGCGGGCTGTCGGCGGGGTGGCGCAACAACGACATCGGCGCGCGGATGATGGCGGCGCTGGCGACGGCCAAGCCGCTCGAGGGCGACGATCTGCCCGACCGCGAGCCGCGCCGTCCGGGGCTGACCAAGGACGGCGTGCTGGTCAGCGATTTGCTGAAATTGCTGCTCAAGATCCGCGCCAAGGAATCGGGGGTCGCGCCCAAACTGATCGCGCGCACCGACGAGCTCGAGGCGCTCGCCGCGGGGGTCCGCAGCGGGCTCAAGATCCTCGGCGGCTGGCGGTTCGAGGAATTCGGCCGCGATGCGCTCAACCTGGTCGAGGGACGGATTGGTTTCGCGATCGAGAACGGCAAATTGAAGATGAGCCGGATCGTCGACGCGCCGGTCGAAGAGACGGTTTAAAGTAGCCCACTTTCGTCCAGCGCGCGGCGGATCGTCGGCAGGCTGATGCGGGCGCGCTGGGACTTGGCGAAGCGGTCGACCGCTTCGACCGCGCGCTCGGCGGTCCAGTAATCGCGCTGCAACCGCGCGGTCATGAATTTCAGTCCCTCGCGCGGGATGTGCAGCCCGCGGTCGGCGAACAGCAATTCGATCAGCGCCGAAAACAGCGCATCGTCGGGCTGGCCGATGCGCGCGATCGGGGTCACCGCGAGGCGAGTGCGCAAATCGGGCAGGCGGATCGCCCACGCCGGGGGCAGCTGGTCGACGATCAGCACAATTGGCCGGCCGCTGTCTTGGGCCTGGTTCCAGGCGTGGAACAATTCTTCTTCGTCATGGCCCTCGGCGCCGTCGAACAGCCGCCCGCCGACGCGCTCGATGAAGGTCCGCGCGAGGAGGGTGCGGCCCGAGCGGCGCGGGCCGACCAGCAGGCTCGCCTTGACCGGCCACAAGCTCCACTGGCGGAAATGGTCGAACGCCTCGCGGTTGGCATCCGAGACCAGGAAGCGGGCGTCGCCTTCGCTCTGCGGCCAATCGAGCGGCAGCGCGATCTGGTCGATCCCGCTTTTCATTCGCCGCTCGCATTGGCTTGCGGTTCGGGCGCTGGGCTGGCAGGCGGCGGGGTTGCTTGCGGCGGCGGAGGAGGCGGCGGCAGCGGCGGCGGCGCCCCTGCCCCGCCCGCCATCCGCACGATCGTGCCGGCGGAATCGGTGGTCCAGCCGCGCGCCGCGAGCGCGGCGGCGAGCGCGCCGCCGCTGCCCTGGTACGACACCGTGACGTAGCTGGTGCCGGCGGGGTTGATGGCGACCGGGGTGACCTGCTTGATCCCGGCCAGCGTGCGCAGGTGCGCCATCGCGAAATTATAGGTGTTCACGTTGCTCGCCGCGATCTGCACCTGGTACAGATAGGCCTGCGGCTCGGTGGTCTGCGGCGCGTCGACCAGTTCCTCGGGCAGCGGCGGAGGCTCGGGGATGTCGAGCGTCGGGTCGCGGCGGAGGCGGCCGGCGGCGAGCGCCTCGGCGAACAAGGCGTCCATCCGCTGCACGCCCTCGCGCATCATCGCCGGGATGCCGGCGCTGTCGGCGGCGCGCAGGTCGAAGCCGCCGACGATCTGGTTGTCGGGGCCGTGGCGGGCGATGAAGCGCGCCTGCGCCGGGCCGCCGGGATACAGGCGATGGACCAGCACTTCGGCGGTGAGGATGTCGGCGGCACCGTAAAAATCGACGATGTTGCGCCACCAGCCGCGCCCCGGGCGGCGGGTCTGGGCGGCGTTGACCAGCACCGGGTCGATGCCCATCCCGCTGATGCGGACGTAGTCGAGCGGGCTCTGGTTGGTGCGGAACTCGGCCCACGCGCGCTGCCACGCGTTGCGCAGCTCGACCGTGGTGGCGGTGCCGCCGGTGACGGTGATCGGGATCAGCAGCATCGGCACCGAGCGGCGCACTTCGCCGCCGCCGACCCCGAGCAGGGCGCCGGCGCGGGCGCGGTCGAACAGGATGCCAAGGTCGGCGATGTAGCGGGTCGGGCCCAATTGCTCGCGCTCGACGATGATCGAGCTGACCAGCCCGTCGAGCGTCGAATCGGGCAAGTTCGGCGCTTCGCTTAGCGGGCGGCCGTTGGTCTTGGCCCACAGCGCCTTGAACCCTTCGCGCTGGGCGATCCGCCAGCCGGCGAAGCGCGCCGACTGCGCATCCTTGCCGCCGACATCGACATGGATGCCGGTAATCTCCAGCGTGCCCGAGCTATCGAGTGGCAGAATGCCGCGATCGCCCGTTTCGAGCTGCGCCAGCACGGCGCCGGACAGGACTAGCCCGACCAGTGCGACGAACAGGACAAGGAAATACGGGCGGCGAGCCATCGCTCGGGCTTTTGGCGACAATGGCGTGGAAATCCAAGCGGGTTGTGGCTAGGCGGGCGGCCAATGACCCAAAAGCCAATGACCTATGCCGATGCCGGCGTGTCGATCGCGGCGGGCAATGCGCTGGTCAAGGCGATCGGCCCGCATGCCCGCTCGACCGCGCGGCCCGGCGCCGACGCCGAATTGGGCGGGTTCGGCGGTTTGTTCGATCTGAAGGCGGCGGGGTACGACGACCCGCTGCTGGTTGCCGCGAATGACGGGGTCGGGACCAAGTTGAAGCTGGCGATCGAGCTCGGGCGCCACGACGGGGTCGGCATCGACCTCGTCGCGATGTGCGCCAACGACCTCATCGTGCAAGGCGCCGAGCCGTTGTTCTTCCTCGATTATTACGCGACCGGAAAGCTCGACAATGCGGTCGCGGTTGAGGTGGTGGCGTCGATCGCCGACGGCTGTCGCCAGGCCGGCTGCGCCTTGATCGGGGGCGAAACCGCGGAAATGCCGGGGATGTACGCCGAGGCCGACTACGACCTCGCCGGCTTTTGCGTCGGCGCGGTCGACCGCGACAAGGTGCTGACCGGGGCGGACATCGCGCCCGGCGACGTCATCCTCGGGCTCGCCAGCTCGGGCGTGCACAGCAACGGTTTTTCGTTGGTGCGGCAAATTATCGACGAGCGCGGGTGGGACCTCGCCGCCGACGATCTCGGCGAGCGGCTGCTGGCGCCGACGCGGATCTACGTCCGCGCGCTGCTGCCGCTGGTCCAGGCGCGGCGGATCAAGGGCCTCGCGCACATCACCGGGGGCGGCCTGCTGGAGAACATTCCGCGGGTGTTGCCCGACGGCTGCCACGCCCGGGTCGATGCCGGCGCGTGGGAATTGCCGTCGCTGTTCGCGCAGTTGCAGGACGGCGGCTCGGTGGCGGCGGAAGAGATGGCGCGGACGTTCAACTGCGGGATCGGGATGGTGGCGATCGTCGATGCGGATGACGCCGAGGAGGTCGCCGCCAAGCTGACCCGCGCCGGGGAGACGGTGCACAGCATCGGCCGCATCGAAGCGGGGCCGCGCGGCTGCACGGTGTCCGGCCTCGCGGAGAGCTGGGATTCGCCCGCCGCGTGGAGCGCGACGCACAACCATGGCTGACCGGCATGGCTGAGCGGGCGCGGGTCGCGGTGCTGATTTCGGGCCGCGGGTCGAACATGGCGGCGCTGATCTACGCCGCGCGCGCCGCCGACTGCCCGTTCGAGGTGGCGCTGGTGACCGGCGATCGGCCCGATGCGCCGGGGCTCGCGCTGGCGGAGGCGGAGGGCATTGAGGTCGAGCGCATCGCCTACGACAAAAGCACGTTCTTCCAAACGCTTGAAAGTTTACTTTCAGACAAGACCATAGAAATAATCGCGCTTGCCGGGTTCATGCGATTGATCCCGCCCGCGTTCATCGCGCGGTGGGCGGGGCGGATCGTCAACATCCACCCCTCGCTGCTCCCCCGCCACAAAGGGCTGCGTACGCACGAAGCGGTGCTCGCCGCGGGCGAACGGGTGACCGGGGCCAGCGTCCATCTGGTCAGCGAGGAGGTCGATTCGGGCGAACTGCTCGGCCAGGTCGAGGTCGCGGTGCTGCCCGGCGACACCGCCGAGACGCTCGCCGAGCGGGTGCTGATCGCCGAGCACCAGCTGTATCCGCGCGTGCTCGCCCAGTTCGTCGGCCGCGAGCGCGACCCCGCCTGGATCGAGGCGCGGGTCGGCGCGCTGGCGCTGGCGCTGCCCGAGACCAGCTTCAAGACCAGCCACGGCGCCCCCGCGTGGCGGGTTGGGAGCGAGAGCAGCGGAAAGCTGTTCGCGATTCTGTTCAACCGCCACCACGGCGAGGACAGCGTCGGGGTGCTGGTCAAGGCCAGCGGGCAGGACGAGATGGCACAACTGATCGACGCCGAGCCGGAGATCTACTTCCGCCCCGCCTATTACGGCCCGTCGGACTGGATCGGCATCCGCCTCGACCGCTCAAACGTCGATTGGGACCATGTCGCCGAATGGCTGGCGCGAAGCTGGCGCGCCTGTGCCCCGCCGCGCCTGACCAAATTGCTGCGCGCGGCGGAGGAGTTTTAGTTTTGCCGGAGATTGCTAACCAATGAGCGAGACCCCTGACGAGCGCCGGCGGCGGCTGCGCTGGCTGACCCTCGGCGAATTGCTCGCGGTCGCCGCGGTGGCGATTTCCGCGCTCGGCCTGTGGAACGGCTGGCGCAACGGACGCGACGAGCCGCAGCCCAAAACGGTGGTCGTCCAGAAGAGCCAGGCGATTCCGCTCAAGCTGCGCGGCTCGGCCGAAGACGATGGCCGCGTCCTCAAGATCACGCCGGTCGAGGCCGGACACGCCCTCGATTCGCTGGTCTTAAAACTTGCGGCACCGGGCCAGGCGATCGACGTCGGCAGCGATGGCGAGCTTGCCGCCGACGACGTCGAGGCGGCGCTCGGCGACGAAACGCGCAAGGGCAAGGGCGATGCGCGCCTGCCGGTGACGATCACCGCCCGCTACGTCGAGGCCGGCGCCGACCGCACCGCGACCGGCCGCTATGTGCTAGCCTATCGCTGGCAAAGCGGCGGCCTGCTGGGCGGGCGCTCGCTGCGCCTGACCCGCCTGTCGCGCGGCTAGCCGACGATCTCGTCGTCCGTGAAGAAGTAAGCGATTTCGATCGCGGCGTTCTCGTCCGAGTCCGAGCCGTGAACCGAATTGGCCTCGATCGATTCGGCGAGCTCCTTGCGGATCGTGCCGGCGTCGGCGTTCTCGGGATTGGTCGCGCCCATGATGTCGCGGTTGCGCTGAACGGCATTGTCGCCCTCGAGCACCTGGACCACCACCGGCCCCGAGGTCATGAAGCTGCACAGATCGTTGAAGAACGGCCGCTCGCGATGGACCGCGTAAAAGCCCTCGGCCTGGTCGCGGGTCATGCGGATGCGCTTGGAAGCGACGACGCGCAGGCCGGCCTCCTCGAGCATCTTGGTCACCGCTCCGGTCAGGTTGCGGCGGGTGGCGTCGGGCTTGATGATCGAAAAGGTGCGCGTCGCGGCCATGGCGTCACGGTCTCCTGTGGTGTGCGGGCGAGTGATTGGCGGCAGCGCCTAGCGGGGCGTGGGCGCGGCGGCAAGGGTCAGGCGGTCGCGGTCAGGCCTTCTGCTGCCATTTCCCGTCGTCGTCCTGCGCCCAGTAGCGGCGTTCGACCTCGTCGCGCCCGGCCAGCAGCTTCCACGCCAGCCGCGCGCCCTCGAGCGAGGCGGCGTCGAACAGATAAAAAGCGCGGTCGTAGCTGAGCGCCGCCTCGCGCCATTCACCGTCGGCAATCAGCAGGTTGCGCGCGAGGTTGGGCGCGTCGGGTGTGGCCGAAAGCAGGATCGGCTGGCGCGCATCGTCGGCGCCGCCGGCGAGGCCATGCGGCAGGAAGCTGGTCGCGCCCTGGTCCCACAGCACGCGGTCGAGGCGGGCCAGCCCGGCGTCGTCGGCGGCGACGATCAGCAGGCGCTGGTCGGCCGCCAGCAAGCGTTGGGCGATGCTGACGATCACCTGCTCGGCCGGAGCCCCGCCGAGCTGGTAGAAATCGACCTGCACCGGTGCTCAGCCCTCCGCGGTGGCTTCGACGAAGCGGTCGAGCAGGCGCACGCCGTAGCCGGTTGCGCCGGCGTCGAAGGTGGTGCCGGCCTTGTCCGCCCACACCATCCCGGCGATGTCGAGATGGGCCCAGCGGACGCCCTCGTCGACGAAGCGGTGGATGAACTCCGCGGCGGTGATCGAGCCGCCCTCGCGCGGGCCGACATTCTTCATGTCGGCGATCGGCGAATCGATCAGCCGGTCGAA
>NZ_JANPKO010000132.1:0-18183 GCF_031426035.1 Sphingomonas sp.
GCCGACGAACGCGGCGACCTCGGCATTCCAGATGATTTTAATGTGCGGATTGGCGAACAGCCGGTCCTGCAGGATCTTCTCCGCGCGCAGGGTGTCGCGGCGGTGGATCAGCGTGACGTCATGGGTGTGGTTGGTCATGTACAGCGCTTCCTCGACCGCGGTGTTGCCGCCGCCGATCACCGCGACCTTCTTGCCGCGGTAGAAAAAGCCGTCGCAGGTCGCGCACGCCGAGGCGCCCCTGCCCTTCATATGCTCCTCCGACGGCAGGCCGAGCCATTTGGCCTGGGCGCCGGTTGCGATGACCAAGGCGTCGGCGGTGTAGGTGCCGCTGTCGCCGGTCAGGCGGAACGGCCGCCGCGACAGATCGACGTCCGAAATATGGTCCCACACCATGCGCGTGCCGACATGCTCGGCCTGGGCCTGCATCTCCTCCATCAGCCACGGGCCCTGGATGACGTCGCGGAAGCCGGGGTAGTTCTCGACATCGGTGGTGGTGGTCAGCTGGCCGCCGGGCTGGATGCCCTGGATGACGATCGGCGCGAGCCCGGCGCGCGCGGCATAGATCGCGGCGCTGAGCCCGGCCGGCCCCGAGCCGAGAATCACCACGCGGGTGGAAATGGAGTTGGTCATGCTTCTGCCTATCCGTGCGTCGGCGCTAGACGAGCCGCGATTGCTTCAACGCCGCCTCGATGAACCCGGCGAACAAGGGATGTGGGTCGAACGGGCGGCTTTTCAATTCGGGGTGGAATTGGACGCCGATGAACCACGGGTGGTCGGGGCGCTCGACGATCTCGGGCAATTGGCCGTCGGGCGACATGCCGGTGAACAGCAGGCCATTGCTCTCCAGCGCGTCCTTGTAATGGACGTTGACCTCGTAGCGGTGGCGGTGGCGCTCGTTGATCTCGGTCGCGCCGTAGAGCGTGGCGACATGGCTGTTGCCGGTCAGCGTCGCGGGATAGGCGCCGAGCCGCATGGTGCCGCCGAGGTCGCCGCCGGCGGCGCGCTGCTGCAGCCCCTCTTCGCTCATCCATTCGGTGATCATCCCGACCACCGGCTCCGCGGTGTCGCCGAACTCGGTGGTCGAGGCGGCGGCGATCCCGGCCAGGTTCCGCGCGCCCTCGATGCACGCCATCTGCATGCCCAAACAGATGCCGAAGAACGGCACCTCGCGCTCGCGGGCGAATTTTACGCTGGCGATCTTGCCCTCGCTGCCGCGCTCGCCGAAGCCGCCGGGGACGAGGATGCCGTTCAACGGCTCGAGCTTGGCCGCCAATTCGCCCTCGTCGCCCTCGAACATCTCGGCGTCGAGCCAGCGGATGTTGACCTTGACGCGGTTGGCGAGGCCGCCGTGGACGAGCGCCTCGTGGAGGCTCTTGTAGGCATCGGGCAGGCCGACATATTTGCCGACCACGCCGATCGTCACTTCGCCGTCGGTATGGTCGAGGCGGTCCATGATGTCGTGCCAGCGGCCGAGGTCGGGGCGCGGGGCGTCCTCGATCCCGAACGCTTTCAAGACTTCGTCGTCGAGCCCCTCGGCGTGGTAGCTCAAGGGCACGTCGTAGATCGAGCGCGCGTCGAGGGCGGGGATGACCGCCGACTTGGCGACGTTGCAGAACAAGGCGATTTTGGCGCGGTCGCTGTCGGGCAGCTCGCGGTCGACGCGGCACAGCAGGACATCGGGCTGGATGCCGAGGCTGGTCAGCTCGCGCACCGAATGCTGGGTCGGTTTGGTCTTCAATTCGCCGGCGGCCGCGATCCACGGCACCAGCGTGGTGTGGACGAACACGGTGTTGGTGCGCCCGATGTCGTTGCGCAGCTGACGAATCGCCTCGATGAACGGCAGGCTCTCGATATCGCCGACGGTGCCGCCGACCTCGCAGATGACGAAGTCGAGATCGGGCTCGATGTTGGCGAGCGCGAATTCCTTGATCGCATTGGTGACGTGCGGGATGACCTGGACCGTCGCGCCGAGATAGTCGCCGCGGCGCTCGCGGGCGATGATGTCGCGGTAGATGCGCCCGGTGGTGACATTGTCGGTCTGCGCCGCGGCGACCCCGGTGAAGCGCTCGTAATGGCCGAGGTCGAGATCGGTCTCGGCGCCGTCGTCGGTGACGTACACTTCGCCATGCTGGTACGGCGACATCGTCCCCGGATCGACGTTGAGATAGGGGTCGAACTTGCGGATGCGGACCGAGAAGCCGCGCGCCTGGAGGAGTGCCCCGAGCGATGCCGAGAGCAAGCCTTTGCCGAGCGATGAGACCACGCCGCCGGTGACGAAAATGAACCGCGCCATGGGAGTTGGGGCTTAGGGGGTGACCCCGCGACTAAGCAAGCGCCCCCGAATAAAAAAGTTCGCTTGTGGCGTTATTGCGCGAGCGGGACGGGCGCGGCGTCGTTGGCCGCCGGTGCCGGCGTGGCCGGGGCCGGGGCCGACGGCGACAGCGAATTGGGGTCGGCCAGCGGCGGCAATCCGGTCGCCGGCGCGACCGGGGCCGGGACGACCTCGTTGGCGAGCGAGGTGTCGACCTTGACCGGCTCGCGCGACACCCCGGCGATCGCGGCCAGCGCGATCGACATGAAAATGAACCCGCCGCCGAGGAACGCGGTCGAGCGCGTCAGGAAGTCCGACGCGCCGCGCGCGGTCATGAACCCGGAGGAGCTGCCGCCGACGCCGAGCCCGCCGCCCTCCGAGCGCTGCATCAGGATCACCGCGACCAAAGAGGCGGCAAGCAGGGTCTGGACGATGAGCAGGAAGGTGAACATTTTTCGGGGCGCGCTTTCGGTGACGGGGTTGGCGGGCATCTAGGCGATTGGGCGATTACCTTCAACCGCGCGCGGCGGCCTCGATGATCGGAATGAAGTCGGCCGCCGCCAGGCTCGCCCCGCCGACCAGCGCGCCGTCGACGTCGGCGACGGCGAAAATCTCGTCGGCGTTGGAGCCCTTGACCGAGCCGCCGTAGAGGATGCGAACGGCCTGGCCCGACGCCCCGAACGCCGCGACCAGCCGCGAGCGCAGCGCCGAGTGCATCGCGGCGATGTCATCGACGGTCGGCACCTTGCCGGTTCCGATCGCCCAGATCGGCTCGTAGGCGATCGCCAGCCGCTCCGAATTTGCCGGCAGCGAGGCGTCGAGCTGCGCCGCCACCGTGGCCACCGCGTCCCCCGCCTCGCGCACAGGCAAGCTCTCGCCGACGCACAGGATGACGTCGAGCCCGGCGGCGAGGCCGGCGGTCGCCTTGGCGCGCACCTCGTCGTCGCTTTCGCGCTGGCCCTCGCGCCGCTCGCTGTGCCCGACGATGGTCAGCCTGGCGCCGGCGTCGACCAGCATCGCCGCGCTGGTGCAGCCGGTGTGGGCGCCCTTTTCGGCATGGTGGACATCCTGCGCGCCGATCGCGAAGCGGGGCACCGCGCGGACAGCGCGCTCGATCAGGATCGCCGGCACGCACATCGCGACATCGACCTCAGGGTTTTGCGCGGCTGCCGCGGCGATCGCCTCGATCTCGCGCAAATCGGCGGCGAGGCCGTGCATCTTCCAGTTTCCGGCAACCAGTTTGCGTCGCGTCATCGTTGTCCTCATCGCTTGGGCAAGCGCCGCCCCTAGCCAAGTCGGCACAGGAGCGGAAGGCGCAGCCGCCTTGATGCGCCGGGATGCCGCCCCTAAAGCGACCGCGACCTTTTCTCCCATACGGAAGATACTGCGCACATGATGTCCTCGATCCGCCGCTTGTCCAAATCGACCGTCGGCACCATCGTCATGGCGCTGTTTTTGCTCGCGATTGTCGCATCCTTCGCGCTCGGCGACATCCAGAACGTGACCTCGGGCGCCGGCTTCGGGCTGAGCAGCGACACGCTGGCCAAGGCGGGCGGCGAGAAGATCACCGACGCCGATTTGAGCAAGGCGATGGAGCAGCGCCTGAGCCAGGTCCGCCAGCAGAACCCCGAGGCCGATTATGCCGCGCTCGCCGCCGACTTCGACCCCCTGCTCGGCGAATTGATCGACGCGCGCACGCTCCAGGCGTTCGCCAAGGAGACCGGCTTCCAGCTGTCCAAGCGGCTGGTCGACGCCGAGATCGCCACCATTCCCGGCGCGCGCGGGCTCGACGGCAAGTTCAGCGACCAGGCCTACCAGGCGTTCCTCGCCCAGTCGCGGCTGACCGACCAGGACGTCCGCGCGCTGATTTCCGCCTCGCTGCTCCAGCGCCTGCTGCTGACCCCGGTGGCGACCAGCGCCAAGGTCCCGGTCGGGATGGCGCGGCCCTATGCCGCGATGTTGCTCGAGGCGCGCCAGGGCGACGTCGCGACGGTGCCGATCGCTGCCTTCCGCGCCGGGCTGACGCCGACGCCGGCCGACATCCAGTCGTTCTACACCGCCAACCGCGCGCGCTACATGGTCCCCGAGCAGCGCGTCCTGCGGCTCGCCCGGATCGGCCCCGAACAGGTCGCCGGGGTGACCCCGACCGACGCCGAAATCGCCGCTTTCTACCAGGCCAACCAGGCGACCTACGCGGCCAAGGACATCCGCTCGCTGAGCCAGGCCGTGGTCCCCGACCAGGCCGTTGCCAACGCGATCGCCCAGCGCGCCCGTGCCGGGGCGACCCTCGCCGCCGCCGCTGCGCCCGCCGGCCTTGCCGCCGCCGATGTCGCGGTTGGCGCGCAGACCCGCGCGCAGTTCGCCGGCCTCGCCGGTGACGCGGTCGCCGACGCCGCCTTCGCCGCCGCCTCGGGCGCGGTCGTCGGCCCGCTCCAGTCCGAGCTCGGCTGGCACGTCGTCAAGGTCGATTCGGTGCGCCAGGACGCCGGCAAATCACTCGCCGCCGCGCGCGGCGAGATCGCCGCCCGGCTGACCCTGGAAAAGCGCAAGAACGCGCTGACCGACCTCGTCGCCGCGGTCGAGGATTCGATCGCCGACGGCGCCAATTTCAGCGAGGCCGCGGCCAAGGCCAAATTGGCCGCGATCGAGACCCCGCCGATCACCGCCGCCGGCGCCTCGCTCGCCGACCCCGCGTTCCGCCTGCCCGCCGACCTCGTCCCGGTGATCAAGGGCGGCTTCGACATCGAGCCGACCGACGAGCCGGTGGTCGAGACGCTGCCCGGCGAGGCCGGCTATGTGCTGGTCGCGCCGTCGCGCGTGATCCAGGCCGCGCCCGCTCCGCTGGCCGGGATCCGCGACCGCGTTGCCAATGACTGGATCGGCCAGCAGGCCAATGCCCGCGCCCGCGCGCTCGCCGCCTCGATCGCGGCCAAGGCCAATGCCGGCACGCCGCTCGCCGACGCCGTACGCGACGCCGGCACCGCACTGCCCGCGCTGCGCCCGGTCGCCGCGCGGCGGATCGACCTGACCCAGATGGGCGGCAAGGTGCCGCCGCCGATCCAGATGCTGTTCAGCCTCGGCTCGGGCAAGTCGCGGATGGTCGCCGGGGGCAACGGCAATTTCTACGTGGTCAAGGTCAACCGCATTGTCCCCGGCAACGCGCTGACCCAGCCGGGGCTGATCTCGTCGGTCCAGCGCGAATTCGAGCAGCCGCTGTCGCAGGAATATGCCGACCAGTTCCTCGCCGCGCTGCGCAAGGAGGTCGGGGTGTCGCGCAACGAAGCGGCGATCGCTGCAGCGCGCACGCGGATCGTTGGCGGGGGCAACTGAGCGTCCCGCCAATGGCCGCGCCGCGCGTCCTCGTCCTCGACAATTACGACAGTTTTACATTTACCCTCGTCGATTATTTGAAATCGCTCGGTGCCGAGGTCGTCGTCGCGCGCGCCGATGCGCTGGGCGTCGGCGAGGCGCTGGCGCCCGAGCATGACGCGATCCTGATCTCCCCCGGCCCCGGCACCCCCGCGGACGCCGGCATCTCGGTCGCGCTCGCCGCCGCGTGCATCGAGGCGCGGCGGCCGTTGCTCGGGGTGTGCCTCGGGCACCAGGCGATCGCGGCGGCGTGCGGCTCGGCGGTGACCCGCGCCGCGCCGGTCCACGGCAAGGCCGGCGCGGTCCGCCATGACGGCAGCGGGCTTTTCGCGGGCCTGCCGAGCCCGTTCGCGGCGACCCGCTACCACTCGCTCGCGGTGCCCGACCCGCGCCCGCCGCTGATCGCCAATGCATGGAGCAAGGACGGGTTGGTGATGGGCCTGCGCCACGCCGCGGCCCCGGTCCACGGCGTCCAGTTCCATCCTGAAAGCGTCGCCACCGAGCACGGCCATGCCTTGCTCGCCGCTTTCCTCGCCGAGTCGCGCGCGCTCGCCGCTTGACAGGCGCCCAAACTGTTTCCTATACGTTCCGCGTTCGTTCCCGCACGCGCGAACTGGGGAGACTGCCGATGCTCACCGCCAAGCAGCATGAGCTGTTGCTGTTCATCAACGACCGTCTCGGGCGTAGTGGGGTCAGCCCGAGCTTCGACGAAATGCGCGAGGCGCTCGAGCTGAAGTCCAAGTCGGGGGTTCACCGGCTGATTTCGGCGCTCGAGGAGCGCGGCTTCATCCGCCGCCTGCCCAACCGCGCCCGCGCGCTCGAGATTCTGAAATTGCCCGAGCTGGCAGCGCCGGCCAATGTCGTGCCGCTGGCGGCGAAGCCGGCGGTGCGGACGGCGGCCAACGACACCATCGAGATCCCGCTCCACGGGCGGATCGCGGCGGGCACGCCGATCGAGGCGCTGCAGGGCACCGAGGGGTTCGCGGTGCCTGCTGCTCTGCTCGGCCCGGGCGAGCATTATGCGCTCGAGGTGTCGGGCGATTCGATGGTCGAGGAAGGCATTTTGGACGGCGATTTCGCGCTGATCCGCAAGGCCGACACCGCGCGCGACGGGGAGATCGTGGTGGCGTTGATCAATGAGGAGGAAGCGACCTTGAAGACCTTCCGCCGCGAGGGCAACATGATCCGCCTCGACCCCGCCAACCGCCACTACGAACCCCAGCGCTACCGCGACGACCAGGTCCAGATCCAGGGCCGGCTGGCGGGGCTGATCCGGCGCTACTGATCCTTCGATACGCCGGTTCGACAGGCTCACCGGCTACTCAGGATGAGCGGTTCGGTTCAACCCCGCTCATCCTGAGTAGAGACTGAGCGCAGTCGAAGGCTCGTATCGAAGGAAGGTCCGAAGCAGGGAGCTGATGATGACCGACGCCCGAATCGATTACGTCGAGCTGCCCAGCGCCACCGCGCATGAGCTGACGCGCGGCTTCTACGCCAAGGCGTTCGGGTGGGGCTTCACCGATTACGGGCCCGATTATGCCGCGACCACCAACGGCACCACCGATGTCGGGCTCAACGGCCAGCCCGCGGACGCGCTGGCGGCGCCGCTGCCGGTGATCCGAGTCGACGACCTCGAGGCCGCGTTCGACGCGGTGAGCAAGGCCGGCGGGACCATCGCCAAACCGATTTTCAGCTTCCCCGGCGGCCGCCGCTTCCACTTCATCGACCCCGCCGGAAGCGAACTCGCGGTGTGGAGCGAAACCTGAATTACTCCGCCGTCGACGGGTCGATAATCGTGCGCACTTGCGAAATGCTGTTGGCGGGGAAGCCCGCGGTCTCGGCGTGCTGGCGGATGAGCTCCGCGCTCGGCGCGTTGTAGACGCAGTAGATCTTGTCGTCGGTGACGTAGCTGTGGTCCCACGAGATGTCGGGTCCCAGCTGGCGCAGCACGGTGCAGCTGGTCTGCGACGCGCCCTTGAGCTCATCGCGGCTCAGCGACCCCGCGCCGGGCATCTCGCGCTCGATCACGAATTGCGGCATTGTTTCCCTCCCCCAAGCGATCCGATGCCCGCCGCTTAGCCCATTTTCGTGGCGGCGTCAGCGCCCACGGATGACGGCCGAGCCGCTCGGACACGGTCTCGGCGCGCGGCGTGCCGGCGAGGAAGACCGCCACCCCGCCGGTGCGCCCTAGCGTGGCGCGGTCGAGCTTGAGCCATTTGGGCGTGCACCCGCGCGGCAACCAGCGCTCGGACACCACCACGTCCGCCTCGGCGCAGGCGCGGGTCAGCGGGCGCCACTCGATCGACTGCTGCGAGCGGGTCGCCAGCAGCCGCCACTCGCGCGCGCCGCGCACGAACCGCGCCACGCAGGCATCGCGCGAGCAATTCGAAAACGCCTGGCCGGGGAGCGCGCCGGGGTCGCCGTCGAACCCCGCCGCCTCGGCCACCAGGTCGCGGATGAAGTCGCCGCCGCGCTCGCGCAGCATCAGCGGGGTGCCGCGCTCGACCAAAGCGACATGGCGGCCGTCGCCAGTGACCAGCAAATCGGGGGTCGGCGACAGCGCCGCGGCCCCTGCCCCGATCGCGATCGGGATCAGGCCGAGCAGCCGCGGGCGGGTCGTCCACAGGCACAGCCACAGCCCGCCGGCGATGATCGCGCCGAAGCTCCAGCGCGGGATCGACGCGAGCATCGCCACCGCCCCGTGCGCCGAGGCCACCGTGTGCGCGAGCCACAGCAGCACGTCGATCGATTTGCCGGTCAGCCACCACAATGGCGCGCCGAGCCCGACCGCGTCGAGCAGCAAAGCCCCGAACTCGAGCGGCATGATGATGAAGGTGGTGAGCGGGATCGCGACGAGGTTGGCGGCGACCCCGTACAGCCCGGCGCGGTGGAAGTGGAACAGAGCGAGCGGGATCAGCGCAATTTCGACCACCAGGCCGGTCGCCAGCAGCGCCGCGAAGGTGCGTGCGATGCGGGCAAGCGGCCCATCGTCGCGGCGCTCGAGGAATTTTCGCGCGAAGCCGGTGCCGTACAAAGCGACGATCGCGGTCACCGCGGCGAAGCTCAGCTGGAAGCTCGCCCCGGCCAGCGCCTCGGGGCGGAACAGCAGCACGATTAGCGCGCCGACCGCGACCAGCCGCATGCTCAAGGCATCGCGGCCGAGCGCGATCCCGCCGAGCACCAGCAACGCGGCGATGCAACTGCGCACGGTCGGCACCTGCGATCCGGTCAGCAAGGTGTAGGCGACCCCGGCCAGCGCGCCGACCCCGGCCGCGACCAGCACCAGGTTGAAGCGCAGCGCGAGCCGCTCGCTCAGCGCGAGCAATTTCAATGTCAGCAGCATCGCGGCGCCGACCGCGGCGGCGATGTGCAGCCCGCTGACCGAGAGCAGATGGGTCAGCCCGCTGCGGCGCATGGCGTCGGCGTCGGCCTCGCTCACCGCATTCTGGTCGCCGGTGGCGAGCGCGGTGGCGATCGTCCCGCTCGGGCCGGGCAAGGCGGTGCGGATATGGCGGTCGAGGCGGACGCGGACGCCGTCGAGCCCGCTCGGTTGGGCGGGGGCCAGGACGGTGACCGGCCCGAGCGTGCGCCCGACCGCGCCGATCCGCTTGAACCACAGGTCGCGCGCGAAATCGTGGCTGCCGGGCAGCACCATCGGCGGCGGCGGGGCGAGCCTGGCGCGCAGCGCCAATCGCGCGCCGGCGGCAATGCCGTCGGGCGCCTGGTCCTGCTTAAGCGACACCCGCACGCGGGGCGGCAGCTCGGGGTCGGCCGGAGCGACGGTCAGCCGCAAATCGCCGCGCGCCGCCAGCGTCTCGACCCGCTCGACCTCGGCCTCGAACCGCACCACCCGCGGCCAATCGAGCCGCGGCGCGGCGACCCATTCGGCGCGCGCCCACACCAGGGCGCAGCCGAGCGCCAGCGCGAGCCCGAACCAGCCCAGCGCGCGTTCGGCCCGCCCCCCGCCGCGCGCGGAAAATCCGAATATCGCGCCCGCCGCCCCGAGGCAGATCAGCGCCGCCCATTGGCTGGGGCTGCCGAGCACGAACCAGCCGGCGATCCCGCCGCCGAACCCGCCCACCAGCCATACCGGCATTTGTCCGCGCTCGCGCTCGAGGAACGCCTCGAGCGCGCCGCGATCCGCGGCGGCATGCGCCTCCCAATAGCTCCGAGCACGCTGTGGAAGAGGCGCCAACCCTATGTTAGGGGCGCTCGTCCAGTCCATCACGTCACCACCACAAAGGAAAGCGCGCTTGAGCGCAAGCGACAATCCAGCGGGCGTCGTCACCCGCTTCGCCCCCTCGCCGACCGGCTTCCTCCATATCGGGGGAGCGCGCACGGCGCTGTTCAACTGGCTGTTCGCGCGCCACCACGGCGGCAAATATCTGCTCAGGATCGAGGATACCGACCGCGCGCGCTCGACCGAGCCGGCGATCGCGGCGATCCTCGACGGGCTCGACTGGCTCGGCATTTCGGGGGACGGCGAGCCCTATTTCCAGTCGCAGTTCGAGGCGCGCCACGCCGAAGTCGCGCACCAATTGATCGAGCGCGGCGCCGCTTATCGGTGCTTCCTCACCCAGGAGGAACTCGCCGCGCGGCGCGCTTTGGCCCAGGCCGAGCGCAAGCCGTTCCGCATCCGCTCGGAATGGCGCGACCGCGACGCGGGCGAGGCGCCCGCCGACACCGCGTCGGTGATCCGCCTCAAGGCCCCGCTCGACGGCACCACCGCGATCGACGACCTCGTCCAGGGCCGGGTTGAGGTGGCCAATGCCGAGCTCGACGATTTCGTCCTGCTGCGCTCGGACGGCAGCCCGACCTACATGCTCGCGGTGGTGGTCGACGACCATGACATGGGGATCACCCACATCATCCGCGGCGACGACCATCTCAATAACGCCTTCCGCCAGTTGGGCATTATCCGCGCGATGGGCTGGCGCGAGCCGACCTACGCCCATGTCCCGCTGATCCACGGCCCCGACGGCGCGAAGTTGAGCAAGCGCCACGGCGCGCTGGGGGTCGATAATTACCGCGACGACCTCGGCATCCTGCCCGAAGCCTTGTTCAATTACCTGCTGCGGCTCGGCTGGGGCCATGGCGACGACGAGATCATCAGCCGCGAGCAGGCGGTCGCATGGTTCGACCTCGACCATGTCGGAAAATCGCCCTCGCGGTTCGACTTCAAGAAGCTCGAAAACCTCAACGGCCATTACATCCGCGAGGCCGACGATGCGCGGCTGGCCGAGCTGGTCGCGCCGCGGCTCGGGGTCGATGCGGCGGGCACGGAGTTGCTGGTCAAGGCGATGCCCGAATTGAAGGCGCGCGCCCACGACATCGGCCAGCTCGCCGACGGCGCGCAATTCCTCTTCGCGACCCGCCCGCTCGAGCTCGACGAGCCCGCCGCAGCGCTGCTCGAAGGCGACGGGCGGACGCTGCTGCGCGCCGCGCACGAAGCGCTTGGCAAGCTCGCCGCGTGGGACCATGGGGCGCTCGATTCCGCGGTTCGGCAGGTCGCCGAGGCAGCCGGGGTCAAGCTCGGCAAACTGGCCCAGCCGCTGCGCGCCGCGCTGACCGGCCGGACCACCAGCCCGGGGATTTTTGACGTGCTGGCGCTGCTCGGGCAGGGCGAAAGCCTGGGCCGGATCGCCGACCAGATGGAGCCGAACGCATGACCGACAAGTTGCTCAAGATCTCGACCGCGGGCGAGGAACATAGTTTGCCCATATTGTCGGGGTCGGTCGGTCCGGACGCGGTCGACATCCGCAAATTCTATGCTGACACCGGGATGTTCACCTACGACCCCGGCTTCACCTCGACCGCCGCGTGCCAGAGCGCGATCACCTACATCGACGGCGAAAAGGGCATCCTCCTCCACCGCGGCTACCCGATCGACCAATTGGCCGAGAATTCGACCTTCATGGAGGTCTGCTATCTGCTGCTCCACGGCGAACTGCCCAAGGCCGACGAGCTCGAGACGTTCAGCTACACGATCTCGCGCCACACCATGCTGCACGAGCAATTGTCGACATTTTACAGGGGCTTCCGCCGCGATGCTCATCCGATGGCGGTGATGTGCGGAGTGGTCGGCGCGCTCTCCGCTTTCTACCATGATTCGACCGACATCACCGATCCCAAGCAGCGCATGATCGCCTCGCACCGGCTGATCGCCAAGATGCCGACGATCGCCGCGATGGCGTACAAATATACCATCGGACAGCCGTTCCTCTATCCCCAGAACGACCTCAGCTACACCGGCAATTTCCTGCGCATGACGTTCGGCGTCCCGGCCGAGCCGTACGAGGTCAACCCGGTCATCGAGCGCGCCATGCGGCGCATCTTCATCCTCCACGCCGACCACGAGCAGAACGCCTCGACCTCGACCGTGCGGCTGGCGGGCTCGTCGGGCGCCAACCCGTTCGCGTGCATCGCGGCGGGCATCGCCTGCCTGTGGGGGCCGGCGCACGGCGGCGCCAACGAGGCGGCGCTCAACATGCTGCGCGAGATCGGGCGGCCCGAGCGGATCCCCGAATATATCGCCCGCGCCAAGGACAAGGACGACCCGTTCCGGCTGATGGGCTTCGGTCACCGCGTCTACAAGAATTTCGACCCGCGCGCGAAGGTCATGAAGGAAACCGCGGAGGAGGTGCTCAACGAGCTCGGCATCGACGACCCGGTGCTCAACACCGCCCGCGAGCTCGAGCAGATCGCGCTCAAGGACGAGTATTTCATCGAGAAGAAGCTTTATCCCAACGTCGATTTCTATTCGGGCGTGATCCTGAACGCGATCGGCTTCCCGACCGAGATGTTCACCGCCTTGTTCGCCTTGGCGCGCACCGTGGGATGGGTCGCGCAGTGGAACGAGATGATTTCCGACCCCGAGCAGAAGATCGGCCGCCCGCGCCAGCTCTACACCGGCGCCACCCAGCGCGATTACGTGCCGGTCGCCCAGCGCTGAGGCGTTTGGCTAGGCCGCGGCCAGGCTGAGCGTGAAGCGGGCGCCTTCGCCCGGCGTGCTGGTGACGCTGATCTCTCCGCCCATGCCGCGCGCCAGGCGGCGCGCGATGGCGAGGCCGAGACCCGATTCGCCGCCCTCGCCGTCGCCGGCCTGCTCGAAGCGCTCGAAAATGCGCTGCTGGTCGGCGGGCTCGATCCCCGCGCCGTGGTCGGTGACATGGACCAAAGCCTGTTCGCCGGCGCGCTCGAACGCCACCTCGACCGCCCCGCCCTCGGGCGAATGGCGGATTGCGTTGCCGATCAGATTGACCAGGATCTGGATCACCCCGCGCGCCTCGCAGCGTGCCTTCAACGGCCCGCTGCCGTGGGCGGAGAGTGCGATTGCGCGGGCCTCGGCATTGGTTTCGGTCAGCGCGCAGGCGTCCGCGATCAGCGCGGCGAGGTCGATCGTCGCGCTGTCCTTGGCCACCGCACCGTTCATCGATTGGATCACCGACAGCAAGTGCCGCGCCGCCGCGGAGATGTCGCTGGCGTAGGTCGCATAGTCGGCGCGCAGCGGCCCGTCCGAGCGCTCGACGATGCGGTCGGCGCTGGCGATGATGCGATCAAGTGGTGTGCGCAGTGCTTCGTCGATGACCAGATCGAACGCCGCCGTGGACGGCTTGGCGGCGGCGCCGGCGGGTTGGGGTTGGACGCCGGCGGCCGCCTCGGCGATCACCGCGCAGCCGCTGAACCCGGCAAACGCCCCGGCATCGTCGGCAATCGCCTCGCCGCTGAGCAGCACCACGGCCTTCCCGCCGCCGCGCACGCGGGCGCGCTGGCCGGCGAATGCGCGGCGCGTGGCGAGCGCCGCCACCAGCGGCAACTCACCGTGCTCGTCTTCTTCGAGCCGGAACAAGCGGGTCAGCGGCTGGCCGATGACGGTCTCCACCCCGACCCCGAGCACGTCCGCCAGCCCGTCGCTGATCGTCACGATCCTGAGCTCGTCATCGGTGCTGAACGCACCGTCGGCGGCCGCCGCAGTATCGCGCTCGGCCGGGACCAAGGCCGACAGCCGCGGCCCGGACGGCGAGCGGTACACCCAGCGCCCCAGCGTGAGTACGACCTCGTCGCCGTCGGGCTCGGCCCTGACCCACAATTCGACATCCTGCTCGGTCCCGGCGACGACCGCCGGGCGCGACACCGGGACGCCGAGCTGGCGCGCCATCCGCGCCACCGCGGCGACTTGCGGCAGTGCCAAAAGCTCGCCGAGCTGCGACCCGGCCTCGGCTTGCAGCGCCGCCAGTTCGGGATCGGCGGCGATCAACCGGCCGTCGGCGTCGATCCGGCCGACCACCGGGCGCGGGTCGGACGGCGCGCTAGCCACGATCGGCGTCCAGCACAGCCGCGGCGGCGCGGTACGGCGGCGCCAGCTGCAGCCAAGTGCGCTGGCGCTCGGCATCGGCCTCCTCGAGCGTGTCGAAACGGGCGATTTCGGCGCCCGGGTCGGTAATCCCGGCGAGGTCGCAGAGCAGCGCTAGCAGCGCGCCGGCGAACCGCCGCGACAAGCCGGCAATGCGCAGCAGCAGCGCCATCCGCCCGTCGCCGCCGGCCAGCAAATGATCCCACGCGAGCGCGCTCTGGACGCCGCACAATTGGGCGATGGCCTCGGCCAGCAGGCCGACCTCGCCCTGCTCCGCCATCTGCACCAGCAACGCCTCGTCCAGCGCGCTCTCCGCCGCCAACGCGCCGGCCAGCGCGTGGGTCAGCCCATCGCTACTCTTGGAGCCGTCATGGCGTTCGACCAGCGCCGATGCCGCCGCCGCCAGCCGCTGATCGTTGGCGGGGCGCAAAGCGGCAGCCACCGCGAACGCCAATCGCCGCGCGCTGCCCACGGGCAGGTCGTTGAAATCGACGCGGATCTGGCCGAAGCGGTCGCGCCGCCGGCCGCGCGCCAGGATCAGCGCCATCGCCGCCGCGGCGACCGGCGCGCTGTCGGCGGCGACCAGCGACTGAAGCAGCGACGAGCGCGCTCCGCTGCGCGCGCGCAAGGCCGCCGCGACGCGCTCCTCGTCGGCGCGGCGCAGTAGCAATTCGATCAACTGCGGGTCGTCGAGCAGGCCCGCCTGGCCCAGCCGCCGGACCAGCGCCGAGCGGTCGCGGTCGTTGACCGCGGCGCGCCCGTCGCCCGCCGCCAGCTCGATCTCGTCGGCGGTGCCGCCCACCAGCTCGCTCAGCATGCGGGTCATCAGCGCCCGCTCCTGCTCGGTCAGCCGCTCGGCGGGATCGAGGAAGAAGTCTGCGCGCACGGTGGACAGCCGGCTGCGCTCCGCGCGCCGCGCGGGGCCCGCGTCACGCCCGTCGGGCGCGGCGGCAATCGGCCATTCCTCAGGCACCATCGGGATTATATTATCCGATTTCGGTTAATTTGCAGTCAACCCGGTCGGATTCGGTGGGCGACATGCTGGACCAGAAAAAACGAAATCGCGGCGTAGAAAGCAAGCGCGGCGAGGTACAGCGTCCACGCCCCGCCGAGCGCGAACGGCAGCGCAGCGAGGATCGCGTTGCGGCGCGAGAATAGCCACACCTGGCCCGGGATTTCGGCGTGGCCCTGCTCGAGCCGCGCGGCCTCGGCGAAGGCGGCGGCGGTCAGCGCGGCGAACACCGCGCCCCAGCCGGCGCCGTGGCGGGTCAGCCACCAGCCGAGCGCGAGCAGGGCGATCCCCGCGAACGGCCAAAGCAGGCGCCTGGCGAGCAGCCGCGGCGGCAGCGGTTTGAGGCGCAGCATCGCCAGCCGCCGCGCGACGAGATCGAGCGGGGTGGTCAGCACCATGAGGCCGAGCGCGGGCCACAGCCAGCCGCGCGTGAACGCCAGCGCCGCCGCCAGCGTCAGCCCGAGCCCGGCGTAGATCAGCCACGCCGGGCGCAGCTTGGTCTCGAGCAGCCGCTCGGTGGCGAATTCCTCGACGATCGGCAGCACGAAGCGGCTTGCCCAATCGTCGCGCCGCCCGCGCGAGGCGACGATCAGCCCGCGCTCGAACCCGGCGAGGTCGTCGGCGCTGTTCACCAGCAGCGGCTCGCCCGCCTGCGGCGACACCCGCACCAGCGGCGCGCCGGCCTGCAATGTGCGCCGCAGCAGGGTCGACTGGAGGTCCCAGTCGCCGAGCATCGCCACGGTCGCGCCGAGCGCGCCGGCCTCGACCACCGCCACCCCGGCCCAGCGGCTGGTGCCGTCGATCCGCTCGAAATGCGCGTGAGCATCGTCGTCGGGGACGGTCGCCACGGCCGGGTCGCCATCCTCGGCAAGCTGGGCGAGCAGCTCGGCCGGCGGCGCCGCCCCGTCGCCGATCAGCAGGATCGGCGCGCCCGCCTCGAACCGGCTCGCCGCCTCGTTGCCGTCGCTGACCGGGATCACCGTGATGCCCTCCGCGCGGAGGCGCTCGAACGCCTCGTTGAGGGCGGCCGGGACGCGCTCGAGCAGCACCACCACCGGCGACGCGCCGGCTGCTGCCGCGCAACGCGCCTGATATTCGAGCAGGGTCCGCCCGGCGAGCGGCAGCAGCGCGCGCAGCCCGCCCGAATCATCTTCCTGATAGGCCCCGATCAGGGCGCCCAACGCCATTGCTGCAAGTCCTCCCGGCGGCCCGGCCCGCCACGGTTGTGCGCGATCCTCTCTAACCGCTTTCACGCGCGGACAAAGATGGTAAACTGCATCGCCATGAACCCCACCCCGCACCGCGCAGACGCCCTGCACCAGCCCTCGCCCGAGCTTTCCGCCGCGCCGGACACGCACGCCGAGAGCGGTTTCGAGGAGTTCGACCCGTCGACCTGGGCGGAACCGGCGAGCGAGCCGGTGGCCCACGGCGCCGGCGGGCGCGCGGTGCTCGGCTCGGGGCTGATCCTGCTCGCCTTGCTGTGGATGGGCTACACCGCGTGGAGCGCTGGGCGCGCCTTGGCCGGCGAGCCGCTGTCGTCCCCCGCGATCGCGCAATGGGTGGCGATCGCCGCCGGCCCGCTCGCCTTGCTCGGGCTGGCGTGGATCATGTTCGGCCGCACGCGCCGGCGCGAGGCCGAACGCTTCACCCGCTCGGTGATCGCGATGCGCCACGAAGCGCAGGCGCTGGAAGCGCTTTTGGGAGTGCTGTCGACCCGGATCACCGACAGCAACGGCGAGCTCAGCGCCATGGCTACACAGCTAATGAGCCTCGGTGACGAGGCGACCGGGCGGATGGGCGCCGCGTCGCGCGAGCTGGGCACCTCGACCGAGCTGATGGTCCGCCACGGCGAGGCGTTCGACCGCGCCGCGGAGTCCGCGCGCACCGACATCGGCGTTCTGCTCGAGGACTTGCCGCGGGCCGAGGCGACCGCGCGGGCGATGGCCGAGCAATTGCGCGGGACCGGTGCCGAATCGCTGTCACGCGCCGCGGCGCTCGAAGCGCAGGTCGGCACGCTGACTGAGCGCACGCGCGAGGCCGACGAGATGGTCGCGTCGGCCGCGCAGCGGCTGGTCACGCATTTGACCCATATCGAAAGCGCCGGGGCCGCCGCCGCGGTCCGCGTCGGCGAGGCCGAGGCCGGCTTCACGGTGGCGATCGACACCCTGCTCGACCGCACCGCGCGGATGCTCGACGAAGTGCGTTCGGGAATCGACGCGCAGTCGGCCGCGGTGCTCGCGCTGGTCGAGCAATCCTCCGTTGGCCTCGGCCGCGCCGGGATCGAAGCCGCCGACGCACTCGGCGCCAGCGTGTCCGGCGCCAATGGCGCGCTCGACGGCTTGTCGGCGCGGGTCGCCGAGCAGGAGCGTGCCGCCCAGCAAATGCTGGCCGAAATCGACCGCGGGCTGGCGCTGATCGACACTCGCTTCGCCGAGCTCGCCCGCAACGGCGACGAGCGCGCCGAGCATTTCCTCGGCTCGCTGACGCGCGCCCGCAGCGAGCTTGATTTGCTCGCCCAGCAGGCCGGATCGCAGGACGGCGCGCTGGAAGGGCTCGCCTCGCGCACCGACGCGCTGCGCGCCGGGATCGAGCGGCTATCGGCCGATATTAACGAGGGTCTGTCGGCGGCGATCGGCCAATCCGAAGCGGGCGCCGAGCGGCTGGTCGCGCTAACCGGTCAGGCGCGGCCCGAGATCGAATGGATGCGCGATGCGTCGGGAGAAGCAGCGACGCGGCTGGCCGACAGCGCGGCCGGCATCGCCGAGCAGCAGGACCGCTTCGCCGCGCTGCTCGCGACACTCGACGACGGGGTCGGCAATGCCGAGTCGAGGCTGGCGCAGCTGACCGCCGCGCTGGGCCAGGCGCAGGGCGAAGCGGCGCGGCTGACCGCGGAAACCGCCCCGACGCTGGTGGCGGCGATGGTCCAGGTGCGCGAAGCGGCGAGCCATGCCGCGGAACGCGCACGCGAGGCGCTCGCCGGGGTCGTACCCGAAGCGGCGGCCAACCTCTCCGAATCGGCTCGCACGGCGCTTGAGAGCGTTATCCGCGAGAGCATCGAGGAGCGCTTGCGCGAGGTCGAGACGACCGCCGCTTCGGGTACGACCCCGGCGAGCGCCTCGCGTGCGCGTTCCGCGGCAT
>NZ_JANPKO010000133.1:0-16631 GCF_031426035.1 Sphingomonas sp.
TGTCGAGATGGGCCCAGCTGACGCCGTCGTCGACGAAGCGCTGGATGAACATCGCGGCGGTGATCGAGCCGCCCTCGCGCGGCCCGACATTCTTCATGTCGGCGATCGGCGAATCGATCAGCCGGTCGAACGCCTCGCCGAGCGGCTGGCGCCACAATTTCTCGCCGCTGTCGGTGCCCGCGGCGAGCAATTGCCCGGCGAGCTTGTCGTCGGGTGTGAACAGCCCGCCGAATTCCTTGCCGAGGCTGATCAGGATCGCTCCGGTCAGGGTGGCGAGGTCGACCAGCACCTTGGGCTTGAAGGTGCGCTGGGCGTACGTGATGACGTCGGCTAGCACGAGGCGGCCCTCGGCGTCGGTGTTGATGACCTCGATAGTCTGTCCCGACATCGAGGTGACCACGTCGCCGGGGCGCTGGGCATTGCCGTCGGGCATGTTCTCGACCAGCCCGCACAGGCCGACGACATTGGCCTTGGCCTTGCGCAGCGCGAGCGCCTTGAGCGCACCCGCGACCGCACCCGCGCCGCCCATGTCCCATTTCATCGCTTCCATGCCCGCGGCGGGCTTGATCGAGATGCCGCCGGTGTCGAAGGTGACCCCCTTGCCGACCAGCGCCAGCGGCGCGGCGCCGGCGGTGCCGCCGTTCCAGCGCAGCACGAGCAGCCGCGAATCGCGCACCGAGCCTTGGCCGACGCCGAGCAAGGCGCCCATGCCGAGCTTGGTCATTGCGGCGCCATCGAGCACGTCGATTTCGACGCCAGTGCCCTCGAGCGAGGCGCGGACGCGCTCGACGAAGCTTTCGGGGTAGATGATGTTGGCCGGCTCGGCGACCAGCTCGCGGGTCAGCGCGACGCCCTCGAGCACCGGCTGCCAGCGCTGCTCCCACCGCGCCTGCGCATCGGCGGCGGCGCCGACGATGGTGAGCTCGGCGAGCGTCGGCTTCTGCTTGTCCTTGAGCGTGGTGCGGTAGCGGTCATGACGCCACGCGCGGAGCGACGCGGCGAGCGCGACCTTGGCCGCATCGTCGGCGCCGTAGCCGAGCCCGGTGAGATCGAGCACGGCGTGGGTCTCGCCCGACAGCAGCAGCCGCGCGACGAGCGTGCCGCCGAGCTTTTCGGCAGCTTCGGCGGCGCTGGTGCCGTCGCCGGTGCCGACCGCGAGCAGGCGGCGCGGGCCCGCGTCGTCGTTGAGGAACAGCTCGGCCGCGCTGCCGGCTTCGCCGTCGAACCGCTGGCGCTTGAGCGCGGCCTCGGCGGCGGCGCGCTGTTCGCCGAGGGCAGCGAGGGTCGCGGTGTCCTTGCCGCGCACCGGCACGACCAATGCGTAGTCACCGTCGGGGCGGCGCTCGGCGAAGCGAATCTTCATCTATTGGTCCTTGATCGAGATGGATTTGCCGCGCCCTGTAGGCCGCGCGCACGGTCATGGCAAAGGCGCCGCGCGGCATTGTCGCGCCGGACAAGGTGAGTTAGCGCGGGCACGTGATGAATGTGGGCAGCGGGCGGAAGTCGACTTTTGCGTAACGGATGGCTCCTGTGGACGGCGCTGCCGATCGCGCTCGTCCCGCAAGCGGCAGCCGCCGCCCAGTCGGCCGAGGCACCGATTGCGGGCGCCGCGCCGGCTGCTCCTCCCGCGGCCCCTGAAACCCCCGACGAAATGGTCGATTTCAGCGCCGACCAGGTCACCTACGACAGCGAGGCCGAGCGCATTATCGCGTCGGGCTCGGTGCGCATGGCGCGCGATGGCAATTACCTCGCCGCGGATTCGGTCACCTGGGACCGCCGCACCGGCGAAGTGCGCGCCGACGGCAATATCGTCGTGCTCAACCCGGAAGGCGACAAATTGGTCGGCGAAAGCGTCGTGCTGACCGATACCTTGCGCGACGGGACGATGGAGAATTTGCTGATCGTGCTCGAGGGCGGCGGGCGGATTGCCGCGACGCGCGGGGTGCGCAAGGGCAATGTCACGACGCTGGAGAACGCGATCTACTCGCCGTGCCCGGTGACCGGCCCGACCGGCTGCCCCAAGAACCCGAGCTGGAGCATCACCGCGGCGCGGGTTGCGCACGACCCGGCGCGCGACAGCGTCCGCTTCCAGGGCGGGCGGCTGCAATTGTTCGGGCTGACCCTGCCGTTGCTGCCGATCTTCAGCGTCGCCACCGGCAGCGGCGGCGGCGGCGGGGCGAGCGGCTGGCTGGTGCCCGACATCAGCCTGTCCAACCGCAACGGGCTCGAACTGGCGGTGCCGCGCTACTGGCGGTTCGGCCCCAACCACGATCTGACCGTCACCCCGCACGTCTACACCGGCGCCTTGCCCGCGCTCGAGGCGCGCTACCGCCAGCTCAACCGCATCGGCGCGTTCCAGCTCGGCGGATTCGTCACCTACGGCAAGATCGACGATCCCGACATCGACGACCCCAACCCGGAGACGCGGCGCGGGCTGCGCGCTTACTTCGAGGCCAACGGCAAGGCCCAGTTCGACCCTCTGTGGAGCCTCACCGGGGTGTTCCGCATCGCCAGCGACAAGACCGTGACGCGGCGCTACGACATCACCCGCGACGACCGCCTGCGCAATTTCGTCAACGCCGAGCGGATCAGCCCCAAGTCGTACAGCTCGATCGCCGGCTGGGCGTTCCAGGGGCTGCGCGCCGACGACGTCCAGAGCCGCAGCCCGATCGCGCTGCCGGCGATCGACGCGCGCTTCAAGCTCGACCCGCCGGTGATCGGCGGCGCGCTCGAGTTGCAGGCCAACAGCCTCGCCATCCTGCGCATCGACGGGCAGGACACCCAGCGCGCGTTCGCCAGCGCGCGGTGGGACCAGCGGTTTTTGACCACCTACGGGCAGGAGCTGCTGCTGACCGCGTTCGCGCGCGGCGACGCTTACCACACGAGCAATGCCGAGAGCACCGCGGTCGATGTCTACCGCGGCGAGAACGGCTGGCATTTCCGCGGCATCGGGGCGCTTGCCGGCGAGGTTCGCTGGCCTCTCATCGGCCCGCTGATGGGCGGCCTCCAGCGGCTCGTCCCGCGGGTTCAGATGGTGCTCACACCGCACACCCAGAACCTGTCGATCCCCAACGAAGACGCGCGCGCGGTCGATCTCGAGGACAGCAACCTGTTCGCGCTCAGCCGCTTCGCCGGCTACGACCGATGGGAGGACAGCTCGCGCATCACCTACGGCGTCGACTGGACGCTCGACCGGCCCAACCTGTCGATCGCCACCACCATCGGCCAAAGCTACCGGCTGACCCGAAAGCCCGGCATCTTTCCCGAAGGCACCGGGCTGACCGACCGCTGGTCGGACCTGGTCGGGCGCACGCGGTTCCGCTTCGGGCGGCTGATCGACGTCACCCACCGCTTCCGCGTCGACAAGGACAATCTCGCGGTGCGCCGCAACGAGCTCGACCTCACCGTGGGCACCGACGAGACCTACGCCCAGATCGGCTACCTGCGGCTCAACCGCAACATCAGCCTCGACATCGAGGATCTGCGCGACAAGGAGGAGTTGCGGCTGGCGGGGCGGGTCAAGTTCGCGCGCTACTGGTCGCTGTTCGGCGCCACCGTGCTCGACCTGACCGGCAAGCGCGAGGACCCGCTGTCGCAGGCCGACGGGTTCGCCTCGGTGCGCCACCGGCTGGGGATCAATTACGAGGACGACTGCCTGGAGGTTGGCCTGACGTGGCGCCGCGACTATGAGCGCCTCGGCAACTTCCGCGAGGGCAGCACGATCGGCTTCCATCTGTCGCTCAAGGGACTCGGCCGCTAAGCCTGCGTTCAGCGGGCAAGGGTAAACCGGACAACCATATCATTCGCTCTGTTTCAGCAAGGATTTCATCACAGTGGCAGCAGCTTCCGACTTCTTTCCGGCGCGTGCACGGATGGCGACCGCCGCCGCCGCCCTGGTGATCGCCGCCACCGCCGCGGTCGCGCTGGTGGCCGCGGCGCCGCCCGCCGCCGAACCGCCCGCCGCTGCTCCGGCCGATGTCGCCTCGGCGCCCAATAGCGCGAGCGTGCTGCGGCTGCCCGAAAACCCGCAATTGTTCGGCACCAGCATGCCGTCGGTGGTCAAGGCGACCGCGATCATTAACGGCGAGATCATCACCCAGACCGACGTCGACCAGCGCCTCGCGCTGCTGGCGATCTCCAACGGCGGCCAGCTGCCCGCCAACGAGATGGAGCAATTGCGCCAGCAGGTGCTGCGCAATTTGATCGACGAGACGCTGCAGATCCAGGCCGCCAAGGCGGAAGAGATCACCATCGCGCCCAAGGATATCGACCGCACGCTCGAGCGGGTCGCTGCGGGGGTCAAGCAGACCCCGGCGCAAATGGGTGAATATCTCAAGGCCAACGGCTCTTCGTTGCGCTCGATCCGCCGCCAGATCGAAGGCGAGATCGCGTGGAGCCGGCTGCTGCGCGCCAAGGTCGAAAGCTCGGTCAGCGTCGGCGACGACGAGGTCAAGGCGGTGCTCGACCGGATGAATGCGTCGAAGGGCACCCAGGAATATCGCGTCGGCGAGATCTTCCTGTCGACCGCCGGCGGCAATGAGGCGACCGCGACCGCCACCGCGACCAAGATCCTCGAGCAGTTGCGCCAGGGCGCGTCGTTCGTCGGCTACGCCCGCCAATTCTCCGAAGCGTCGACCGCGGCGGTCGGCGGCGATCTCGGCTGGGTCCGTCCCGAGCAATTGCCCGAGCCGATTTCAGCCGCGCTCAGGACAATGGGCCCGGGCACGGTGAGCAATCCGATCCCGGTCCCCGGCGGGCTGTCGATCATCGCCGTCCAAGACACCCGCAAGCTGCTCACCGCCGACCCGCGCAACGCGGTGCTCAGCCTCAAGCAGGTGTCGGTGACGTTCGCCAAGGGCGTCACCCGCGCCCAGGCCGACCCGATCGTCGCGCGCTTCGCCGAGGCCGCTCGCAACGTCGGCGGGTGCGGCGGGGCGGACAAGATCGCCACCGACTTCAGCGCCGAGCTGGTGCAGAGCGACCAGGTCAAATTGCGCGAGCTGCCGCCGGCGCTGCAGGAGATCATGATGCCGATGCAGGTCGGCCAGGCGACCCGCCCGTTCGGGTCGATCGAGGAAGGCGTGCGCATCCTCGTGTTGTGCGGCCGCGACGAGGTCAATCCCGGCGCGCCGAGCTTCGACCAGGTGTTCAGCCAGATCAGCGAGGAGCGCGTCAATCTGCGCGCGCGCCGCTACCTGCGCGACTTGCGCCGTGATGCGGTGATCGAATTCCGCTAGGGGGGACGCGCCATGGCGCGCCTGTCTCCTAAACCGCTGGCGGTGTCGCTCGGCGATCCCGCCGGAATCGGCCCCGAAGTGGTCGCCAAATGCTGGGACAACCGCGCCGCGTTCGGGCTGCCGCCGTTCGTCGCGATCGGCGACCCCCGCTCGCTTGCCGCGGTGTGGGACGGGCCGATCGAGGCGATCGACGACCAGCGCGACATCGACGCCGCGTTCGATGTCGGCCTGCCGTTGATCCAGATCGCCGCCGCCGAGGCCGACCTGCCCGGCCACCCGAGTGTCGCCGGCGCGCATTGCTCGCTCGATTCGCTCGAGATCGCGGTCGGGCTGGCGCGCTCGGGCTCGGCATCGGCGGTGATTACCGGGCCGGTGTCGAAGGAACAGCTCTACACGATCGGCTTCTCGCACCCCGGCCAGACCGAATTCGTCGCCGAGCGGTGCGGCATCTCGCCCGGCAATGTCGCGATGATGCTCGCCGGGCCGACCCTGCGCACGGTCCCGGTCACCACCCATGTCGCGTTCGCCAACGTGCCGCGCGAGCTGACCGCGGCGCTGATCGAATCGCGCGGGCGGACCGTGCTGCGCGGGCTCCAGCGCAATTTCGGGATCGCCGAGCCGCGCCTCGCGGTCGCCGCGCTCAACCCTCATGCCGGCGAGGGCGGGCAGCTCGGGCGCGAGGAGATCGAGCTGATCGAGCCGGCGATCGCGGTGCTGCGCGGCGAAGGCTGGCGGGTGACCGGCCCCCACCCCGCCGACACCATGTTCCACGGCTCGGCGCGCGCGCGCTATGACGCGGCATTGTGCATGTACCACGACCAGGCGCTGGTGCCGTTGAAGGCGCTGCACTTCGAGGACGGGGTCAATGTCACGCTTGGGCTGCCGATCGTGCGCACCTCGCCAGACCACGGCACCGCGTTCGACATCGCGGGGGGCGACCGCGCCGACCCGCGGCCGATGGCGGCGGCGATCCGCATGGCGGCGGAGTGCGCGCTCAATCGCGCCCGCGACGAGTGAGCGACGCCCAAGAACCGCTGCGCGCGGTGATCGCGCGGCACGGGCTCCAGGCAAGCAAGGCGCTGGGGCAGAATTTCATCCTCGACCGGCAATTGTTGGCGCGCATCGCGGCGATCCCCGGACCGCTCGACGGAGCGACGGTCTATGAGGTTGGGCCCGGGCCCGGCGGGCTGACCGCGGCGTTGCTCGACGCCGGCGCCAGCGTGGTCGCGGTCGAGCGCGACCGGCGCTGCCTGCCGGCGCTGGCCGAACTCGAAGCGGCGCATCCGGGCCAGTTGCGGCTTATCGAGGCCGATGCGCTCAAGATCGACGAGCAAGCTGAAGTCGGCGACGGCGCGCATGCCGTTGCAAACTTGCCCTACAATGTCGGCACCGCGCTGCTGCTGCGCTGGCTGAGCGGGCCGTGGCCGCCGTGGTGGCGCTCGCTGACCCTGATGTTCCAGCAGGAGGTCGCCGAACGGCTGGTCGCGCCGCCGGGGAGCAAGGCCTATGGGCGGCTGTCGGTGCTGGCGCAGTGGCGCGCGGCGCCGCGGATCGTGCTCAAGGTCAACCGCTCGGCGTTCGTCCCGCCGCCCAAGGTGACCTCGGCGGTGGTCCACATCGTGCCGGCTGACGCGCCGGCGGGGGTCGATCCGCTGGTGCTCGGACAAGTGACCGAGGCGGCGTTCGGCCAGCGGCGCAAGATGTTGCGCTCGAGCCTCAAGGGATTGCCCGGCGGGCTCGAGGCGCTGGCGGCGCTGGGCATCGGTCCCGAACGCCGCGCCGAAACGCTGACCGTGGCGGAGTTCGTCAGCCTGGCGAGACGCTTAAGCTAATTCGTCTTCGGCGTGGGCGGCGGCTTGACCGCGGCGACCGTCGGGCCGCGGCTGATCGCGGTGGTCAGCGAGGCGAGCTGCGTGCACCCGCTCGGGCACAGCTTCTGCAGCTTGGCGAGGTTGGCCTTGGCCCGCGGCAGCGCGCCCAGTTCGACCATCGCCTCGCCCTGGACTGCGATGGCGTCGACATCGGCGGGTTCGAGCGCGAGCGCCTTGTTAGTGAAGCGGATCGCCTGGCCGAACAATTTCTGCTTCTGCGCGACGCGGGCGAGCGCGACGAACGCGGCGCGGTTGCGCGGATCGACCGCCAGCGCGCTTTCCAGCGCGTCGTCAGCCTCGGTGAAGCGGCCCGCCGAATAATGCGCCAGGCCCTGGCGCAGCAGGCTCTGCGACGCCGGGTTGATCTGGTCGTCGGGGCGCTGCCCGACCACCGGGCCGGCAATCAGGAACGCGGCCAGTCCGGCCAGTGCAATTCGGGGCAACACGCGCATCAATCTCTCCACTCTTGGCGCCGTCGTATCACGGTCTCACCAGCCGCGCGACGAAAAAGCCGTCGGTCGCGTCGTGGGCCGGAGTCAGCAATCGCCCGACTCCGTCCGAACGCCCGGCCCGTATCGGGGTTTCCTCGAATACCCACGATGAATGGCGATCGAGGAACGCAGCCGCCTGCCCCGCCCCTTCGCGGGTCAGCAGTGAGCACACCGCATAGACCAGCCGCCCGCCCGGCTTGACCAGCGCCGCGCCCAGATGGAGCAGTCGCGCCTGAGCCGCGAGCAGGCGCTCGAGGCGCTCGGGGGTGAGCCGCCAGCGGCCGTCTGGGTTCCGCCGCCAAGTGCCGCTGCCCGAGCACGGTGCATCGACCAGCACGAGGTCGGAGGCGTTGTGCCATTCGGCGAGCGCTTCAAGCTCATTCGGCGGGTTGAGCAGCAGGGTGTCGATGGTGGCGCCGGCGCGCGCGGCCCTTGGCCCGAGCTTGGACAGACGCGCGCGGTTGCTGTCGGTGGCGAGGATGCGCGCGCCGGGCGCCGCCGCGGCGAGCGCCAGCGCCTTGCCGCCCGCCCCCGCGCACAAATCGACCAGCAGATCGCCGTCACGCGGGGTGCAGGCCAGAGCGATCAATTGGCTGCCTTCGTCCTGCACCTCGGCGAGCCCGCCGGTGATCGCCGGATGATCGTCGAGGCGGCCGTCGGCGGGCAGGCGCAGGCCCCACGGGCTGAGCGGGGTCGGCTCGGCGCCAGGGAAATTGTCGAGCAGGTCATCGCGCTTTGCCCGCGCGGCGTTGACGCGGAGGTCGAGGGGAGCGCGCTCGAGCAGCGCCGGCCATTCGGCGGTGGCGACCAGCGGCGAAAATTCGCTTTCGAGCCATTGCGGGACGATGGTGGCGTCGGCGCCGCGCTCGCCGTCGGTGCGCGCCTCAGGCCCGCGCACTTCGCCGAACAAGGCACCAAGTTCGGGATCGTCGTCGGCCAGCCCGAGCATCGCGGCGCGGCCATCGGCCGGAATCTCGGCTGAGCGGCGGATCGCGCGGAACACCAGCTCGCGCACCGCGCGGCGGTCGCCCGATCCGGCGTATCGACGGGTCTTGAAATAGCGGGTGACGACGGCGTCGGCGGGTGGCCCATCGTCGCGCGCCGCGGCGATCACCTCATCGAGGATCTCGGCGGCGGCCTGGAGCCGGGCAGCGGGAGTCATGGCACTTCTCCCCCTCCCGCCCCGCGGGAGGGGGCCGGGGGGAGGGCCTGTGAGGAGGACAGCAGTTGCAAGACAGGCCCTCCCCACAATCCCCTCCCGCAAGCGGGAGGGGAGGATTTACCGCGTCGGATAATTGGGCGCCTCGCGGGTGATGGCGACGTCGTGGACGTGGCTCTCGCTCAGGCCCGCGTTGGTGATGCGGACGAAGCGCGCGCGCTGCTGAAGCTCGGCAATCGTGTTCGATCCGGTGTAGCCCATCGCCGCCTTCACCCCGCCGACCAACTGGTGGACGATGTCGCGCACCGGGCCCTTGAACGGCACCTGGCCCTCGATGCCCTCGGGGACAAGCTTCAACTGGTCGCGGATGTCCTGCTGGAAATAGCGGTCGGCCGAGCCGCGCGCCATCGCGCCGACCGAGCCCATCCCGCGGTAGCTCTTGTAGCTGCGGCCCTGGTACAAAAAGGTGTCGCCGGGCGCTTCCTCGGTGCCGGCCAGGAGCGAGCCGACCATCACGCTCGAGGCGCCCGCGGCGAGCGCCTTGGCGATGTCGCCCGAGGTGCGGATGCCGCCGTCGGCGATCACCGGGACGCCGGCCTTTGCCGCGGCGGCGGAGGCTTCCATCACCGCGGTCAGCTGCGGCACGCCGACCCCCGCCACGATCCGCGTGGTGCAGATCGACCCCGGGCCGATGCCGACCTTGATCGCATCCGCGCCGGCATCCGCCAGCGCCTTGGCGGCATCGGCGGTGGCGACGTTGCCGGCGATCACCTGCACCGAGTTGGACAATTTTTTCATCCGCTCGACCGCGCGGCCGACGTCGACATTGTGACCGTGGGCGGTGTCGATCACGATGCAGTCGCAGCCCGCCGCGATCAGCGCCTCCGACCGAGCAAAGCCCGAATCGCCGACGGTGGTGGCGGCGGCGACGCGCAGGCGCCCCTCGCCGTCCTTGGTCGCGAACGGCGCGGCGACCGATTTCTCGATGTCCTTGACGGTGATCAGCCCGACGCAGTGGTGGCTGTCGTCGACCACAATCAGCTTCTCGATGCGGCGCTGGTGGAGGATGCGCTGAGCCTCCTCCTGGCTGGTGCCGAGCGGGACCGTGGCGAGGTTGTCGCGGGTCATCAGCTCGCTGACCTTCTGCTTCGGATTTTCGGCGAAGCGCACGTCGCGGTTGGTCAAGATGCCGACCAATTTGCCCGATTTCTCGACGATCGGGATGCCGCTGATGCGGTTGGTCTTCATCAGCTCGAGCGCGTCAGCGAGGGTTTCGTCGGGGGTCATGGTGATCGGGTTGACCACCATTCCGCTCTCGAACCGCTTGACCGCGCGCACCGCGGCGGCCTGCTCCTCGATGGTCATGTTGCGGTGGAGCACGCCGATGCCGCCCAGTTGGGCCAGGGCGATCGCCATGTCGGCCTCGGTCACCGTGTCCATCGCCGATGACAGCAAGGGGATGTTGAGCGGGATGGCGCGGGTCAGGATGGTGCTGGTGTCGGCCTGGCTCGGCAGCACCGAGGATTCGCGCGGCTGGAGCAGCACGTCGTCGAAGGTCAGGCCCAGCGGGATGTCGGAAGCAGCGGTGTAGTCAGCCATGCGCGCCTTTGGCAGGACGCAAGCGATTCGCCAACCCTAGGAACGCGCCAGCAGCCGCTCCGCTGCCTCGACGTGCATGCGTTCGATCATCGCGCCTTCGAAGCGCTCGGCGCCGCCGGTTGCGGCATCGACCAGGCGGCGGGCGCGGTCGAGCTCGGCCGCGGTCGGCGCGAAGGCGGCGTGGCACGGCGCGATCTGGTCGGGGTGGATCAGGCTTTTGCCGTCGAATCCGAGCCAGCGGCTCTCGGCGCATTCGGCGGCGAAGCCGTCGGGATCGTCGAGGCGGTTGAACACCCCGTCGAACGCCGCCGCCTCACCGGCGCGGGCGGCGAGCAGGACCATCTGAAGCGCGGTCTGGAGCGGCCCGCGGCCGGCATCGGGGGCGAGCCGCAGGTCGGCGGACAGGTCGTTGGTGCCGACGATCAGCCCTGCGCAGGCCTTGGCAATGGCCGGCGCGGCGAACACTCCCACGGCGCTTTCGATCATCGCCATCACCGGCCGCTCGACCGCCACCAGCCCGTCGATCTCTTCGGCGCTTTCCGCCATCGGCAGGACCAGCACGTCGGCATCCGACATGGCGACCGCGACGAGATCGTCGGCGTGCCACTCGGTGCCGGTGCCGTTGATGCGGATTGCGACCGGCATCGGCCAGCGCTCGGCGACCGCGGCGACCGCGGCCTCGCGGGCCAGCGCCTTATCGCTTTCCTTCACCGCATCCTCGAGGTCGAGGATGACGAGGTCGGCGGCGCTGTCGCGCGCCCTGGCGATGGCGCGCGGATTGGACGCGGGGAGGAACAGCAGCGACCGTGTGCCGAACAGATCTACGTCCACGTCGATTTTCCTTTTGCTCGGCGTTGCGCCGTCGCATCATGGCCGCAACCAGGGGAAACGGGAATGTCCATGCTGACTACATTGATGATCGCGATTGCGGTGCTTGCGCTGCTGTTCGTGATGATGAGCGTCAAGATCGTCCACCAGGGCTATCGCTACACGATCGAGCATTTCGGCCGCTTCGTGCGGGTCGGCCAGCCCGGCTTCAACTTCGTGCCGCCGTTCTTCTACCGCGTCGGGCACAAGATCAACATGATGGAGCAGGTGCTCGACATCCCCGGGCAGGAGATCATCACCAAGGACAATGCGATGGTCGCGGTCGACGGGGTGGTGTTCTTCCAAGTCCTCGACGCGGCCAAGGCGGCATATGAAGTAAGCGACCTGTACCTCGCCATCCTCCAGCTCTCGACCACCAATTTGCGCACCGTGATGGGCTCGATGGACTTGGACGAGACGCTGTCCAAGCGCGACGAGATCAATGCCCGGCTGCTCAACGTGGTCGACCATGCGACCGAGGCGTGGGGGGTCAAGATCACGCGCGTCGAATTGAAGGACATCCGCCCGCCCGCCGACATCGTCAACGCCATGACGCGGCAGATGAAGGCCGAGCGCGAGAAGCGCGCCTCGATCCTCGAGGCGGAGGGCGCGCGCGCCTCTGAAATCCTCCGCGCCGAGGGCGAGAAGCAGGCCAAGATCCTCCAGGCCGAGGGGTTGAAGGAAGCCGCGTTCCGCGAGGCCGAGGCGCGCGAGCGGTCGGCCGAGGCCGAAGCCGCCGCGACCAAGTCGGTGAGCGACGCGATCGAGGCCGGCTCGGGCCAGGCGATCAACTATTTCGTCGCCCAGAAATATGTCGAGGCGCTGGGCAAGTTCGCCACTTCGCCCAACGCCAAGACCATATTGTTCCCGGTCGAGGCGACCCAGCTGATGGGCACGCTGGGCGGGATCGGCGAGCTTGCGCGGGAAGTGTTCGGCGAGAATGCAACGCGCTCGCCCGCCGCGCCGCGGGCCGGCCCGACCACCACGGCGCGCCGCGGTGCGCCGCCCACCCTGCCCGGCGTGCCGCGGGTAAGGTTAGATGTTCAACGATCTCGAGCCGGGCTGGCTGTGGGCGATCGGCGGCGTATTGCTGCTCATCGCCGAAGTGATCGCGCCGGGGTTCTTCCTGCTGTTCATCGGCGCCGCGGCAATCGCCACGGGCGCGTTCACCTTGCTGTTCGACCTTGGCACGCCGGCCCAGCTTGCGCTGTTCGCCTTGTACGCCACGCTGGCGGTGCTCGCCGGGCGCAAATTTTATGCGCGCCCCGCGATCGCCGGTGACGACCAGTTCCTCAACGACCGCGGCGCGCGGCTGGTCGGCAAGTCGGTGGTGGTGGTCGATGCGGTCGACGAGCATGGCGGCCGGGTCCGCGTCGGCGACAGCGAATGGAGCGCGCGCGGCGGCCCCGCCGCGCCCGGCGAGCGGGTCAAGATCACCGGGGTCGACGGCAATTGCCTGACCGTCGAGCCCGACCGCGCCCTTCCACCTGCCTGACCTGATGGAGCTGTGAAGTTGAACGATCTGTCCTTGAGCCGCCGCCAGGCGGTCGCCGCGCTTGCCGCAAGCGCTGCTTATCCGTTGCTGTCGTCGTGCGCCCGCCCGCTTGCAGTTGAGCCGCCCGCCGGCGCGGCGCCGATCCCGGTCGCTGCCAATGCCGAGGCCGATGCCACCGCGCTGCTCGATTCGATCGGCAAGAATTTGCTCGGCCTGTCGCCCGAAAGCGCGACCTCGCTGGGGATCGACAAGGGCGAATTCGCGCACCTTCGCTCGCGGCTCGCCGACCGCTCGGCGGCGGGCCAGCAACGCATCGCGAATGTGCTGCGCGCCGACCTCGCCCGCGCCAACGCGGTCGACGTCGCCCCCTTGTCGCATTCGACCCGCACCAGCGTCGAGGTCGTGCGCAGCGCCTACACCACCGCGCTCGAGGGCTTCGCCTTGCCCTATGGCGATGTCGCCGTCGGCAGCTGGCGCAACACGCCCTACGTGGTCATCCAGAATGTCGGCGCTTATCTTGACACGCCGAGGTTCCTCGACAGCGACCACCAGATCGCCACCGCCGCCGACGCCGAGGCCTATCTCGCGCGGCTCGCCAGCTATCCGCGGCAATTGAACGGCGAGTTGGGCCGGATCCAGGATGCCCGCGCCAAGGGCCTGGTCCCGCCGCGCTTCCTGATCGACAAGGCGCTGACCCAGCTCAAGCAGTCGGCCGAGGGCGCGCGGGGCGGCGGCGGGCTGGTCGAATCGATCGTGCGGCGGACCAAGGCAAAAGGCATCCCCGGCGACTGGGCCGGTCGCGCGCGCGCGATCGCCACGTCAGCCGTCGTGCCAGCCCTCGCCGCCCAGATCGCCGAGCTCGAGGCCCAGCGCGCGGTCGCCACCGACCAGCCCGGGATGGCGTCGCGGCCGGGCGGCGCGGAATATTACCGCTGGGCGCTCAAGGCCTCGACCACGACCACTTTGACCCCCGACGAAATCCACCAGATCGGCCGCGACGAGCTACGCGAGCTGCAGGGCCGGATGGACCCGATCCTGACCAGCCTCGGCTACACCAAGGGCTCGGTCGGCGAGCGGATGCAGGCGCTCGGCAAGGACCCGCGCTACAAATTCGCCGAGGGCGACAAGGGCCGCGCCGAGATCATGGCGTTCATCGAGGAGCGCGTGCGGATCATCCGCACCAAGCTGCCGCAGATGTTCAACACGTTGGTCCCCGGCAATCTCGAGGTGCGGCGCCTGCCCCCCGAGGAAGAACCCGGCGCGCCCGGCGCGTATGGCGGCGCGGGATCCATCGACGGCACCATCCCCGGCAAGTTCTGGATCAACCTGCGCACCACCGCGCTGCACACCAAGTTCGACCTCCCCGACCTCACCCACCACGAGGCGATCCCGGGCCATGTCTGGCAGGGCGAATATGCCAATAAATTGCCGCTGATCCGCACCCTGCTGACGTTCGGCGCTTATTCCGAGGGCTGGGCGCTCTACGCGCAACAGCTCGCCGACGAGTTCGGCGCCTATGACTACTTCGCCGCGGGGCGCCTCGGCTACCTCCAGGGCATCGCCTTCCGCGCCTGCCGCCTGGTGGTCGACACCGGGCTGCACGCCAAGGGCTGGAGCCGCGAGCAGGCGGTGCGCTTCTTCGTCGAGGAGAATGGCTCGAAAGAGGACGAAGTGCGCAGCGAGGTCGACCGCTATTGCAGTTGGCCGGGCCAGGCGTGCGGCTACAAGATCGGCCACACCGCGATCAACCGCGAACGGACCAAGGCGCAGGCCGCGCTGGCCGCGCGCTACGACATCAAGGCGTTCAACGACGCCGTCGTGCTTGGCGGCAACGTCCCGATGGACGTGCTCGCCAAGAACGTCGACGACTACATCGCGACGGTGCCCGCCTAGCGGCGGCCGGCGAGGCTGCCGAGGATCGAGCCGAGCACGTTGCCGCCACCTGCCGCGGTGCCGCCGCCGAGCAGCGAGCCGAGCAGGCCGCCGAGACCGCCGCCAGCTGCCCCGCCACCGATCGCGCTGCCCCCGCCCGCGCCCGCGCGCTTGGCGAAATAGCCCGCCGCTAGCATCGCGACGATCGGCAGCATCTTCTTGAGCAGGTCGGGCGACAGGCCGCTCTTCTGCGCCGCGTCGGCGGCGACCGCGCGGCTGGTGTCCTTATCGCCGAAGATCTCGCCCAGCACCTGATTGCCCTGATTGACGTCGGTCGGCTGGGGCGCGAGCACGTTGGAAAGCAAGCCGCCGCCGCCGAGGCCGCCGAGGATTGAGGCGAGCCCGCCGAGCCCCTGCGGGCTGGCCTCGGCCTTGTTCTGCATCCCGCCGAGGACCGCCGGGAGCAGCGCGGAAATGCCGGTTTGAGCGGTCTGCTGATCGACCCCGAGCTCGCGCGAAACGGCTTCGACGCCGCCTTCCTGATTGATTGCGTTGAGCATTTCCATTGGATGGGTCCTCTCCTCGTGTATCGGCTCAATGAGCGAGAGCGGGCGCGCGTTCCGCGTCACGGCAAAGCGGCGAGGTCGGGCGCAATGTAATCGCGGCGCGCTGCGACCGAGAACAGGCGCTCGCGCGACCAGAAGCGCAGGGGCCAGTCGCGGCGGTCCATCGGGGTCAGCAGCAGCTGGTTGACCAGCTCGTGCAGCGGCTCCGACCGATCCGCCTCGGCGAGGAATAGGCGGACGCCGTGGAGGAATGCGCGGGTGATCGTCTCGTGATAGCCCTGGGTGTCGTCGTTCACCCCGCCGACGCTCTCGTTATAGCCGCGTATGATGCCGGGCAGCGCGGCGTCGAGGTCGATGTCGGGCCGCTGGGTCAGCAGATAGGTCGTCGCGGCGAGGTGCGCCTCGTGGGTCCAGTCTTCGCGCGGCAGGGTGCGCGCGAGCAACCCCTCGCCGATGCGGACGACCGCGGTGTCGGTGGTGAATGGTCGTGGCGAAAATTCGGTCATCGGATCGGGTCCTGGGGTAGGCCCGATCCGTGACCGGGCTAGGCGTTGGCGGCGACTTTGGGGGCGGCTTGGCGAACCCCTTCATCGACGTGGGCGGCAAATTCGGAGAAATTGTCGACGAACAGGTCGACCAATTTGGCCGCGGTGCGGTCGTACTCGTCCTTGTCGACCCAGGTTGAGCGCGGGTCGAGGATGGTCGGGTCGATCCCCGCTTGCTCGAGTCCGTGCACCGACACCGGCACTTCGAACCCGAAATTGGGGTCCTTGCGGAACTCGGAATTGTTGAGGCTGCCGTCGAGCGCGGCGTTGAGCAGGGCCCGCGTGGCCTTGATCGGCATGCGCTTGCCGACCCCGTATTTGCCCCCGGTCCAGCCAGTGTTGACCAGCCAGCAGGTGACGCCACCGCTGGCAATACGCTCCTTGAGCAGATTGCCGTAGACGGAAGGGTGACGCGGCATGAAGGGCGCCCCGAAGCAGGTCGAGAAAGTCGCCTCGGGCTCGGTCACGCCGATCTCTGTGCCCGCGACCTTGGCGGTGTAGCCCGACAGGAAGTGGTACATCGCCTGGTCCGGGGTCAGCCGCGCGATCGGCGGCAACACTCCGAACGCGTCGGCGGTGAGCATGACGATGGTCTTGGGCACCGGCCCCATGTTCTTCTCGGAAGAATTGGGGATGAAGTCGATCGGATAAGCGCCGCGGCTATTCTCGGCGAGGCTCGCATCGTCGAAGTCGAGCTCGCGCGTGACCTCGTCCATCACGACATTCTCGAGCACGGTGCCGAAGCGCTTGCTGGTGGCGAAGATCTCCGGCTCGGCCTCGGGCGAGAGGCGGATCATCTTGGCGTAGCAACCACCCTCGAAGTTGAACACGGCGGTATCCGACCAGCCGTGCTCGTCGTCGCCGATCAGCGTCCGCTTGGGGTCGGCCGACAGGGTCGTCTTGCCGGTCCCGGACAAGCCGAAGAACAC
>NZ_JANPKO010000134.1:0-2320 GCF_031426035.1 Sphingomonas sp.
CGACGGCTCGGTGATCCTGGCCACGGAAGTGTGCCCGGCGCCCGCCGCGCCGCCGCCGCCGCCGGCCTCGGGCCAGCGCGGTTGACGCGATGACCAAAGGCAGCGGCACGCCACCCGATGCGCCGCTGCCTGGACTGACACGCCGCTCGCTCCTCTCCGCTTCGGCGATTGGAGCGGGCGGCGTTGCATTGTCGCCCGCCATCCTCAAAGCTGCGCCGATGGGATCCAAGGATCATGTCGCGGTGATCGGCGCGGGCGTGTTCGGCGCATGGTGCGCGCACCATCTGAATTCCGCCGGCCACAAGGTGACTCTGGTCGACGCGCACGGGCCGGCGCACGCCCGCGCTTCGTCGGGCGGCGAGTCGCGGCTGACCCGCGCGGGCTACGGCAAGGACGCCATTTACACCCGCATGGCGCATGACAGCCTGGCCCAGTGGAAAGCCTTGAGCGCGGTCTCGGGGCTGCCGATTTTCCACCCCCACGGGGTCGTTTTCTTCGGCGCCACGGAGGAAGATTATTTCCGCGACGCGGTGCGCGTCCACGCCGAGCTCGGGCTGCCGATCGAGCGGCTCGACGGGCGCCAGCTGGCGCGCAAATTCCCGATGATCGACTTCACCGGAGTCGCGGTCGGCCTCTACGAGCCCGGCTTCGGCGCGCTGATGGCGCGGCGCTCGGTGCAGACCTTGGTCGACCGCTTCGTGCGCGCCGGGGGCAGCTACGTCCACGGCGCCGCGCGGACCCCGGAACCCGCCAACGGCCGCCTCGACCACATCACGCTGGCATCGGGCGAAAAAATCGCCGCCGACCGCTTCGTGTTCGCGCTCGGGCCGTGGCTGCCCAAGCTGTTCCCGGCCCTGCTCGGGAAGCGCATCGTCGCCACCCGCCAGGAGGTGTTCTTCTTCGCGCCGCCCGCCGGCGACCCGCGCTTCCTGCCCGCGGCGATGCCGGGCTGGGCCGACTTCAACCAAGGCGACATCTATTACGGCTTCCCCGACCTCGAGAGCCGCGGAGTCAAGTTCGCGCATGACGCGCACGGCGCGGTGGTCGATCCCGACACGCAGGACCGCCGCCCGAGCAAGGAAGCGCTGGCCGACGTGATCGCGTTCCGCGACCGCCGCTTCCCGCTGCTGCGCGGCGCGCCGCTGACCGAGGCGCGGGTATGCCAGTACGAGAACAGCTCGAACGGCGATTTCCTGATCGATTTCCACCCCGAGATGAGCAATGCGCTGCTGGTCGGCGGTGGCTCAGGGCATGGCTTCAAGCACGGGCCCGAGGTCGGCCGCCACGCCGCCGGGCGGCTGCTCGGGACGCTTCCCGCCGAGCCGCGGTTCAGCCTCGCGACCAAGAGCGAGACGCATAACCGCGAGGTGCACTAGCCCGGGTTAGTCGGCCGCCTTGGCCACTCCAACCAGCGCCGGGCGCAGCAGGCGGTCCTTGAGCATGTAGCCGGCCTGCATTTCTTCGATGATCGTGCCCGGCTCGGCGTCGCCGGTGGGAATCTCGACCATCGCCTGGTGCTTGTGCGGATCGAGCCGCGCGCCCTTCGATTCGACGCGGGTGACGCCGTTGCGGGTGAACGCCGCCTCGAGCTCGCGCGCGGTGGCCTCGATCCCGGCGAGGAAGTTGGCGGCGGTCTGGTCGGCGCGCAATTCGTCCGACACCGCCGCCAGCGCGCGGTCGAGATGGTCCTTGATCGCCAGCATGTCGCGCGCGAAGCCGGTCGCGGCATAGGCCGCGGCGGAGGTCTTCTCCTGCTCCAGCCGGCGCCGCACGTTCTGCGTCTCGGCGGCCGCGTAAAGCGCCTTGCTGTGCGCTTCCTCGAGCTGCCTCTCGAGCTCGGCCAAGCGGTCGTGCTCTGCCAGCTCGGGCGCCTCGGCGGCGGTTTCCTGCCGGATTTCCTCGGCTTCCTCGTGCAATTTGTCGTCCTCGTTCATGTCATCAATCTCGTCAGCGCTTTGGCGGTAAAATCTACCATGGGCACCACGCGGGCATAGTTCAACCGCGTCGGGCCGATCACGCCGACAACGCCGACCACCTGCCCGTTGCTCCCGCGATAGGGGGCGGCGATGACCGACGAGCCCGACAGCGCGAACATGCGGTTCTCGCTGCCGATGAAGATGCGGCAGCCCGGCGCGTCGCGCGCCTCGCCCAGCAGGCGCGCGATTTCCTGGCGGTTCTCGAGCTCGTCGAGCAGCAGCCGCACGCGCTCGAGGTCGGCCCCGGAATGCTCGTCGATGAGATGCGCCTGGCCGCGCACGATCAAAATCGGGCGCCGGGCATGGTCCTCGCTCCATGCCGCGAGGCCCGAGCCGATCAGCTC
>NZ_JANPKO010000135.1:0-12628 GCF_031426035.1 Sphingomonas sp.
CGGTCGGCGAGCTTGACCAGCAGGACGCGGATGTCGTCGCTCAGCGCGAGCAGGAACTTGCGCAGGTTTTCCGCGGCGCGCTCATTCTCCGACTGCGCCTCGATTTTGCTTAGCTTGGTCACCCCGTCGACCAGCCGCGCGACGTCCTTGCCGAACAGTCGCTCGATCTCTTCGGGCGTCGCCAGCGTGTCTTCGATGGTGTCGTGGAGGAACGCGGTGGCGATCGTCTGGTCGTCGAGCTTCAGGTCGGTGAGGATCCCGGCGACCTCGATCGGGTGGCTGAAATAGGGGTCGCCCGAGGCGCGCACCTGGGCGCCGTGGGCCTTCATCGAGAACACGTAGGCGCGGTTGATCAGACCCTCGTCGGCGTCGGGGTCGTAGGCGCGGACTTTCTCCACCAGCTCATATTGGCGCAGCACGTCTCTAGATGGGGCGTCCTTGGCGCATGTTGCAAGTGCGAAAGGCGTTTGCGCGGCCGTCCGGGAGGGAGGCGCCGGACGGCCGCGCGGACCGCTTAGCGCTGCTGCGCCAGTTGCGGCGTGTCGCCCTGCGGCGCCGCGGCGTTGCACTTGGCCAGCTCGGCGGCGCTGAACGCGCGGCCGTCGGCGGTGAAGCTGGCGAGCCTGCCGACGCGCTTGGCAAGGCCCTGGCACAGCACCGCCGGGCGGCTTTCCTCGGTCGCGCCCTGACAGGCGTCAGGGCCGCAGCGCCAGGTGATATCGCGCGCGATGATGCGGCTGTCAGACGCCGGCGCGAACGGCTTGGCGGAGAAAGTGGAGGCCGCGGCCGGGCCCGCGAGGAGGGTCGCGGCGAGCAGGGTAGCGAGAGTGCGGGTCATCGGTGGTCTCCGATTTTGCGTTTCAGATAGAAACTTAGTAGCGTAACAAGGTTTCAAAGCGCAACTGTCTTTTTTCCGACAAATGTGCTTGTTGGCCGCGGGGAGACGGGAGTGCGCGGACAGTGAGTGAGTCGGTAGGCCGAATCGACGCGTTCAAGGCGGCGGCGTTGAAATGCCCGTTGCCCGAGGCGATCGAACTGATCGGCGAGCGCTGGGCGTTCCTGATCCTGCGCGGCGCGCTCAACGGCCTCGCCCATTTCGAGGAGTTTCAGGCCGGCCTCGGCATCGCCCGCAACATCCTCTCGGACCGCCTCGGCAAGATGGTCGCCGGCGGCATCCTCGAGCGCTCGGCCGATCCCGCCGACCGCCGCAAGATCATCTACGCCCTCAGCCCCAAGGGCGAGGCCCTGCTCCCGGTGGTGCTCGCGCTGCGCCAATGGGGCGAGGATTGGGGCCACGGCAGCATGGACATCGTGCTCGCCGACCGCCGCGACGGCCGCCCGATCCGCCGCATCGCGGTGCAGGCCGAGGACGGCCGCACCCTCGGCCTCGAGGAACTGATGTGGGTCGAGCGCGGCGCGGTCGGCAAAGGCCACGCCAAAGCAAGCGCCGCCGCCTGACACGAAAAGGGCGGCCCGAAAGCCGCCCCTTCCTCATTCACTATTTGCGCCGGCGCTTACTCGTAATCGCCGCCCGACGGGGTCGGGCGCGGCGGCGCGGCGGCGGTCAGGCGCAGCGCCTCGGCCGATTCGCTCAGGCTCGCCAGCTCGTCGGTGGCGTCTTCCTCGTCGACACGGACCTTCTGCAGATTGCCGATGATCGCCTCCTCGAGATCGCGCGGGCGGACCGTCTCCTCGGCGATTTCGCGCAACGCGACGACCGGGTTCTTGTCGCGGTCGCGCTCGATCGTCAGGTCGGCGCCGCCGGACACCTGGCGGGCACGCTGCGCCGCCATCAGGATGAGGTCGAACCGGTTGGAAACCTTGTCAACGCAATCTTCGACCGTAACGCGCGCCATGGGCCGCTCCGCTGCTGGATAGGGGTGAATGGAGAGGCCGCGATATGGTCGGCGGCGCCCGCAAAGTCAAGGAAAGCGCCGCCGCCGACGCAGTGCTTGCGCCGCGCCCGCGCCACCGCCACAGCAGGCGCGTCATGGTCACCCAGCCGATCTGGCCGCGCCTCGCGGCCGCCGACCCCATCGCCGCCCGGGTCGCCGGCACCAGCCTGACCCTGATCGAGCACGGTCCCGACCGCCTCCAGGCGATCCTCGACCTCATCGCCGGCGCCCAGGCCAGCCTACGCATGCTGTTCTACATGTTCAGCAACGACCACAGCGGCACCGCGGTGCGCGACGCGCTGCTTGCCGCGATCGGCCGCGGGGTCGAGGTCAAACTGCTGCTCGACGGCTTCGGCTCGGCCGGGACGCCGGTCGAGTTCTTCCAGCCGATCAGCGACGCCGGCGGGCAATTCTGCCGCTTCCACCCGCGCTACGGCCGCCGCTATCTGCTCCGCAACCACCAGAAACTGGTCATCGCCGACGACCGCCGCGCATTGATCGGCGGCGCCAACATCCAGGACAGCTACCTGCTCGGCGAGGGCCCGCCGTTCTGGCGCGACCTGCTCCTCGCGCTCGACGGCGACGCGGTGCCGCCCGCCTCAAAATATTTCGACGCGGTCTATCGCTGGACCACGCGCAAGGGCGCCAAGCTGCGCTCGCTCAAGCGGCTGGTCCGCCGGCACAGCGATTTTCGCGGCGACCTGCAATGGAAGTTCAGCGGTCCGCTCAGCCTGCGCAACCCGTGGCCGGCAAGCATCGTGCGCGAGATCTGCGACGGCTGCCGGCTGGACATGATCGCGGCCTATTTTTCGCCGCCACGCGCCATGCTGCGCCGGCTCGGCCACCTCGGGCGCAACAGCGGCGTGCGCATCATCACCGCCGCCAAGTCCGACAACCAAGCAACCATCGGCGCCGCCCGCGACACCTACAGCCGGCTGCTACGCAGCAAGGTCGAGATGTACGAGTATCAGCCGACCAAGCTCCACACCAAGCTCGCGATCGCGGGCGACGTCACCTACATCGGCTCGGCCAATTTCGACTTTCGCAGCCTGTACATCAATTGCGAGATCATGCTGCGCATCGACCACGCCGGCTTCGCCAACAAGATGCGCACCTATTTCGAGCGCGAACTCGCCGATTCGCTCGCCATCACGCCCGAACTCCACAAAAGCCGCGCGAGCCCGTTGCGGCGGCTCAAATGGCGCGTGTCGCACTGGCTGGTGACGTCGATGGACTACACCATGGCCCGCCGCTTCAACTTGGGAGCCGAACTTTAATCCCCCCTCGCATTAGCGGGGGAGGGGGACCGCGCGCAGCGTGGTGGAGGGGCCCCCGTCAGCCCTGACGGGCCGCCACCTCCGCCGGCGAAAGCGAGGGAAGATCTACTCCGCGGCCTCTTCGCGCCACGCCCAGAACAAAGTCGCCGGGGGCACATTGATCCACTCGAAACCGCGGTCGATGCGCTGGAACCACGGCTTGATGAAGTCGAGCACCTTGGGGCTGAACTGATAGACCAGGAACGCGCCGCCGGGGCGGATCACGCGCGACGTCGCCTTGCCGATCGCCGCGCCGACGCCCGGCGGCAGGGTCGAAAAGGGCAGGCCCGACAGCACGTAATCGGCATGGTCGAAGCCGCGGTCGGCGACGATCTTCTCGACCTCGGCGGCCGATCCGGCGACCGCGACTAACCGGGGGTCGTCGATGTCTTTCTTCAAATAGGACACAAACTCGGCGTTGGTGTCGATCGCGATCAGCGTCGCGTCGGGGCCGAGCCGGTCGAGGATCGGGCGGGTGAAGGTGCCCACCCCCGGCCCATATTCGACGAACAGCTTGGTGTTGTCCCAGTCGACCGGGCCGAGCATCTTGTCGATCAGTTTGTCGCTCGACGGGATGATCGAGCCGACCATCACCGGGTTCTTCAAAAAGCCGCGCAAGAACTGCCAGCGCGGGCTCGGCACGCGGTGCGCGGAACGGCGCACAAAGCGGCGTGGGCCCTTGAGGGTTCGGGCGGTCGAAGTCGGCATTGAGGGCACCTGGGGAAAAGGAAGCGCGAAGCGTTGGCAAATGCGCCGTGAATTGGCAAGGTCGGCTCGTCGCGCATCAACGCCTTTCGCTCGCGTTCGGGCTCGCCTAAAGCGCGCCAGTGCTGGCGATCACCCCCAAACGCGGTGTCGGAACCACCGCGCTGACCACGCCGCATTTCCTCTTGCTGTATGCCGCGATGCTGGTCGCGGCGGCGGGCAACACCGCGCTGCAATCGGTGATGCCGGCGATCGGGCGCGAGATCGGCATCGCCGATTTCTGGGTCGCCATCGCCTACACCTGGTCGGCGGTGCTGTGGGTGCTGCTGGCGCCGTACTGGGCGGAAAAGAGCGACCGCCACGGGCGCAAGCTGCTGACCCTGATGGGGATCGGCGGGTTCATCGTCTCGATGCTGATCTGCGGGATGATCCTCCACGCCGGGCTCGAGGGGTGGATCGGCGGGGTGCTGACCTTCGTCCTGTTCGCCGTCGCGCGCGGCATCTACGGCTCGCTTGGTTGCGCCACGCCGTCGGCGACCCAGGCCTATCTCGCCTCGCGCACCCGCCGCAGCGGGCGCGTCGCCGCGCTCTCGGCTCTGTCCTCGTCGTTCGGCCTCGGCACCATCGTCGGTCCCGCGCTGGCGCCGCTGTTCGTGCTCCCCATCCTCGGCCTCGCGGGCCCGCTGTTTGCGTTCGCCGCGATCGCCATCGGCGTGTTCGCCGCGGTGCTGTGGTGGCTCCCCAACGACCGCTTCGCGCGGCGCAGCGGGCGCGGCGCGGCGATGAGCTATCCGTCGATGGCCTCGGCGGTGACCGGCGCGAGCGTGATCGCCGCCACCGCGCCGCGGCGCACGCGGCTTAAATGGCACGACTCGCGGATCCGCAGCTGGATCATCGCCGGGGTCGCCGCCGGCCACGCCCAAGCCGCGACCCTGACCTCGATCGGCTTCTTCGTCATCGACCGCCTCGGCATCGCCCCGCGCGGCTCGGAGCAGCCGATCGCGATCGTCATGATGGCCGGCGCCTCGGCCACGCTCGCCGCGCAATGGGGCCTCATCCCGCGCCTCAACATCGGCCCGCGCGCGCTCATCCTGTGGGGTGCATCGATCGCCGCCGCGGGGCTCGTCGCGACCATGCTCGCCGACGATCTCTACGGCATCACGATCGGTTTCGCTCTGGCCTCGATCGGCTTCGGCCTGACCCGCCCCGGCTTCACCGGCGGCGCATCGCTCGCCGTGCCGCTGGCCGAGCAGGGTAGCGTCGCCGGGGTGATCACCGCCGCCAACGGCATCAGCTTCGTCGCCGCGCCGGGCGCCGGCATGCTGCTCTATGCGGTCGATCCCAACCTGCCGTTCGCGGTCGGCGCGCTGGTGCTGGTCGGCCTCATCCTGTGGGCGCGCAAGGCGCTTTAGGCGGGCTCGTCCGGCTTGGGCCCGCGCGGCCGCAGCATCCCCGGCAGCACGAACCCGATCCCGCCGTTGGGGCGCACCGCGTCGCTCTTCAGGGTCAGCTTGATGCGCTCATATTCCTCGAGCATCTCGGGCGTCACCGACGCGCGCGTTTCGCCCAGCGCGGCCTCGAAATCGGCCTTGGTCACCTTGCCCTCGTCGAGGCCCCTCCGCAGCGCGTTCAGCCCCGCTCGCCGCACCAGATCCTCGAGGTCGGCGCCGGTAAAACGCTCGCTGCGCTGGGCCAGCGATTCGAGGTCGACGTCGTCGGCCAGCGGCATGCCGGCGGTATGGATCGCCAGAATCCGCCGCCGGCCGGCGGTGTCGGGCGTGCCGACATAGATCAGTTCGTCGAACCGCCCCGGGCGGAGCAGCGCGGGGTCGATCAGATTGGGCCGGTTGGTGGCGCCGATCACCACCACGTTCTGCATCTCCTCGAGCCCGTCCATCTCCGCCAAGATCGTGTTGACCACGCGCTCGGTGACCTGCGGCTCGCCGAGGCCCCCGCCGCGCGCGGGAACCAGGCTGTCGAGCTCGTCGAAGAAAATTACCGTCGGCGCGACCTGGCGCGCGCGGGCGAACAGTCGCGTGATCTGCTGCTCGCTCTCGCCATACCATTTCGACAACAGGTCGGATGATTTGGTGGCGATGAAATTGGCTTCGCTCTCGCGCGCCACCGCCTTGGCCAGCAGCGTCTTGCCGGTGCCCGGCGGGCCGTACAGCAGGAACCCGCGGGCAGGGCGGATGCCGAGCCGGCGGAATGCCTCGGGGTGTTTCAACGGCAGCTCGACGCCCTCGCGCAATTTGTCGCGCGCTTCGTCGAGCCCGCCGATGTCGTCCCATCCGACGTTGGGCGCCTCGACCATCACCTCGCGCATCGCCGACGGCTGGACGCGCTTGAGCGCATTGGTGAAGTCGGCGAGGTCGACCGCCAGCGCGTCGAGGATGTCGGCCGGGATGGCCTCCTCCGCGAGGTTGATGCGCGGCATGATTCGCCGCACCGATTCGAGCGCGGCCTCGCGGGTCAGCGCGGCGAGGTCGGCGCCGACGAAGCCGTAGGTGCGCCGCGCCAGCTCATCGAGGTCGACATCGGGGCCGAGCGGCATGCCGCGGGTGTGGATGCCGAGGATTTCGCGCCGCCCGCCCTGGTCGGGCACGCCGACCACGATCTCGCGGTCGAAGCGCCCCGGCCGGCGCAGCGCCTCGTCCAGCGCTTCGGGCCGGTTGGTGGCCGCGATGACCACCAGATTCTGCCTCGGTTCGATCCCGTCCATCAGCGTAAGCAGTTGCGCAACCAGCCGTTTTTCCGCCTCGCCCGAGACCTGCCCGCGTTTGGGCGCGATCGAGTCGATCTCGTCGATAAAGATGATCGAAGGCGCCGCCGCCGCGGCCTTTTCAAATAGTTCGCGCAGTCTCTTTTCGCTCTCCCCGTACGCCGACCCCATGATCTCGGGCCCCGCGATGTGGAAGAAGCTCGCCGCGCTTTCATTCGCCACCGCGCGCGCCAATCGCGTCTTGCCGGTGCCCGGCGGCCCGTGCAGCAACACCCCCTTGGGCGGGTCGACGCCCAATCGCTGGAACAGCTCGGGATGGCGCAACGGCAGCTCAACCATTTCGCGCAGCGCGTCGATGGTGTCCTTCATCCCGCCCAAATCGTCGTAGGTGACATCGGCGCGCCGCTCGCCGTCTTTCTCGGCAAACTCCGGCAGCAATTCGACCGTGGTCTTGCCGTCGATGTGGACGATCCCCTTGGGAACGGTCGACACCACCGCCAGCCGCACTTCCTGCAGCGCGAACGCCGGCGCCCGCAGCATCGCGCGGACCTCCTCCGGCAGGTTGGCGTCGATCCGCTGGTGGCCGGTGGTGGCGACCACATCGCCCTCGGTCAGCGGGCGCCGCGCGAAGCTGCGCTTCAACGCGTCGGCCGAGCCCTGCAGCCGGACATTGCCCTGGGCCGGTGCGAACACCACCCGCGTCGCCGGTTTGGAGGTCGCCTTGCGGATCTCGACAAAATCGCCCGAGCCCGCTTCGGCATTGGCGCGCTGGAGGCCGTCGAGGCGGACGATATCGAGCCCGTCATCCTCGTCGTAGGGGCGCAGCGCGCGCGCGGTAGTGGTGCGCTTGCCGACGATCTCGATCACGTCGCCGTCATTGAGCCCGAGCGCCTGCATCAACCGCAGCGGCAGCCGCGCGAACCCGCTTCCGGCGTCGGCCGGCGACAGGTTGGCGACCTGGACCTTGCGCGCCGCGGTTTCTGAGTCGCCCACTCAAATGCTCCTTCGCATCAATATTTGATCGCGCCGGCGATCTTGCGCACGACCGCACGCGGGAACAGCCGCGTCGACCACGCGCCCACTTTATTGAGCGCACCGGTTATCACGATTGCCCGGTTGCGCTCCAATCCATCGAGTCCGGCGCGGACCACCGGTGCGGCGTCCATTGCCAAGCGGTCGAACGATCCGCCCGCGCCCATCCCGGCGACCTCGCCGAACTCGGTCCGCGTCGGCCCCGGGCACAAAGCCGTGACGCGCACGCCATGCGGCTTCAATTCCTCGTGCAACGCCTCGCTCAGCGACAGCACGTACGCCTTGGTCGCGAAGTAGACCGCGATGTTCGGCCCCGGCTGGAACGCCGCGGTCGAGGCGACATTGAGGATACCGCCCGCCTTGCGCGCGATCATCCCCGGCGCCACCGCGCGGCACAAATCGGTCAGCGCGCCGACGTTCAAGTCGATCATCGCCCGCTGCCGGACGGCGTCGAGTTCTGCGAATTTGCCCTTCAATCCGAACCCGGCATTGTTGACCAGCACATCGACATGCTCGCCGGCTCCCGCGATGTCGGCGATCAGCCGCTCCGCCGCGCCCGGCTCGCCCAGGTCGATCGCCACCGCCCGCGCATTGCCGAGCTCCTTGGCCAGCGCCTCGAGCCGGTCCCTGCGCCGCGCCGCCAGCACCAGCCGATGCCCGCGCGCGCTCAGCTGCCGCGCGAACTCGACGCCGAGCCCGGCCGAGGCGCCGGTGACCAGGGCGACCGGTTGCGTCACTAGGCGACGGTCGCCTTTACGATCGTCCCCGGCTCGCGCGGCGGCTCGCCCTTGGGCAGCGCATCGACATGCTCCATCCCGCTCTCGACCTCGCCCCACACGGTGTACTGGCGGTCGAGGAAGCCGGCGTCGTCGAAGCAGATGAAGAACTGGCTGTTGGCGCTGTCGGGGTCCGACGTCCGCGCCATCGAGCAAGTCCCGCGGACATGTGGCTCGCCCGAGAACTCGGCCTTCAGATTGGGCAATTTGGAGCCGCCGCTGCCGGTACCCGTCGGGTCGCCGCCCTGCGCCATGAAGCCGGGGATCACGCGGTGGAACTTGACCCCGTCGTAGAATCCTTCGCGCGCCAGCGTGGCGATCCGCTCGACATGGCCCGGCGCGAGATCGGGGCGCAGCTTGATCACGACGTCGCCGCCGCTCGAGAGAGAAAAGGTCAGGCGGTCGGCGTCGGCCATGGCTTGGGCTCCGTTGGAATGAGGGTGAGCCCGCGCATTTAGGGACGGCCGGCTGCTTGCGCCAGAGCAGGCGCGGCAATAGGGAAGCGCCACCGGGTCGAAAGGGCAGCAGATGAGCGAAACCAGCGCCGCCGCCCCCGAGGTCAACACCCATCACGTGATGGACGACGAGGACCGGCTGCGGCCCGATTTCGTCGAGCGCGTGCTCGATGCCGTGGACAGCGGCGACGATGCCACTGCGCGCGCTTTGGTCGAGCCGCTCCACCCCGCCGACGTCGCCGATCTGATCGAGCTCGCCGCGCGCGACGATCGCGAGGGGCTGGTCAAGGCGCTCGCCGGGATCGTCGATGCCGACGTGCTGGCGGAGATGAACGAGCACGTCCGCGAGACCTTGCTCGACGCGCTCGAGCCGCAGCAGGTCGCCGACCTCGCCGGCCAGATGGACACCGACGACGCGGTCGCGATTCTCGAAGATTTGGAAGAGGACGAGCAGCAGGCGGTGCTGCGCGCGATGGAGCCCGACGACCGCGCCGCGATCGAGGAAGCGCTCGCCTACCCCGACGAATCGGCCGGCCGCCTGATGCAGCGCGACCTGATCGCGGTGCCCGAGCATTGGACCGTCGGCCAGGTCATCGACTACCTCCGCTCGGGCGACGAGCTGGCGGAAGACTTCTGGGAAGTGTTCGTGGTCGGCCCCAGCCACCACCCGGTCGGCACCTGCAAATTGTCGACCATCCTGCGCAAGAAGCGCTCGACTCCGGTCGCCGACGTGATGTTGCGCGATCAGACCCTGATCCCGGTCGACATGGACCAGGAGGAAGTCGCGCTGCGCTTCCAGAAATACGCGTTGATCTCGGCCGCGGTGGTCGACGGCGCCGGGCGGCTGGTCGGGATGATCACCGTCGACGACGTCGTCCACATCATCCAGGAGGAAGCCAGCGAGGACGTCCTGCTGCTGTCCGGCGCGGGCGAGGAAGGCGACATCAACGAGCCGGTCGGCGAAAGCTACCGCGCCCGCGTCCGCTGGCTGATCGCCAACCTGCTCACCGCGTTGGTCGCCGCCTTCGTCATCCGCCAGTTCGAGCATTCGATCGAGCGCCTCGCCATCCTCGCCGTGTTGATGCCGATCGTCGCCGGGGTCGGCGGCAATGCCGGCACGCAGACGCTGGCGGTGACGGTGCGCGCGCTCGCCACCAACCAGCTGACCGGCTCCAACCGCTGGCGCGCGGTCGGCCGCGAAATCCGCGTCGCTTTATTGAACGGCCTGACCATCGCGGTGCTGATCGGCTTCGGCGTCACCATCGTGCTCGGCAGCAGCGCGCTCGGTGTGGTGATCGCAGCGGCGATGCTGATCAACATCATCGTCGCCGGGTTCGCCGGGGTCGCCGTCCCGCTATTGCTCGAGCGCGCCGGCGCCGATCCCGCGGTGGCGTCGAGCGTGTTCGTCACCATGATCACCGATTCGATGGGCTTCCTCGCCTTTCTCGGCCTTGCCACCGCGTCGGGGCTGGTGCCTTAGGCGGCGCGTGCCCCTTCACCTGACCAAGGTTGCCGTCGGTTGCCGCACCATCGAGGCGCTCGAGAAGCGCGTCGCGGCGCGCACGCACAATGGCGAAATGCGGGTGCCGACCAAACTGCGCCCCAAGCGGATGGACGAGCTGGTCGGCGGCTGCATCCACTGGATCGTCAAGCATCGCCTGGTCGGGCGCCAGGTCATCCTGCGGTTTGAGGACCGCAAGGACGGCCGCATCGACATCGTCGTCGCCGGCGATCTCGAATTGATCCCCGCGGTGCCCAAACGCGCCCACCAGGGCTGGCGCTACCTCAGCGACGACGATGCGCCGGGCGAGGATGGCGACGACAGCGGCACCAGCGCGCTTCCCCCGCGCCTCTACGGCAAGCTCGCGGCGATGGGACTGGTGTGAGCCTCAGCGGCAGCCGCTGACGCTCGCCGACCCGGACGTCCTGACGGTGCAGGCCGGCGCCCCGCCGAGCTCGATGGTGCTGGTGCCGGTGGCGTCGATCTTGGCGCTGTTGGTGACCGCCAGCCGCACGGTCGAACTGCCTTGGGCGGTAATCGCCGCATCCTTGGCCTCGAGCGCGCTGGCGTCGAGCGCGCCAACGCCGTTGATGGTCGTGGTGATCTTCCCCGCGGTGCCGGCGAGGCTGGCGCTGCCGCTGCCCGCAATGCCCACGCGCAACTGGTCGACCGCGACGGAGGCGATGCGCGCCGCGCCCGAGCCGAACACGGTCAGTTCGAAGGACAGCCCCTTGGCGCGATCGATCGCCAAGCTGCCCGACCCGTTGAGAATCACCGAGGTCAGGTCATGCGTGCCGATCGCGACATCCACCGCGCTGCTCGATTCACCGGGATAGCCGCCCCACGTGCCGGTCCGCTTGAGCTTCACGATCAGGGTCCGCCCGCGCATTTCGATCAGCACCGCGTCGAGCGCGGCCGTGCTGCCGCTGGCCCGCGCGAACGGCGCCACCCCGGTGGTCAGCGTGACCCGGAACGGCCCCTCGACGCGCACTTGCTCGTAGCCGGCCACGCCGAAATTGCGCTCCGCCGCCGCGGCGGGGGCAGCGGCGAGAAGCGCGGCGGGAAGGGCGATGCAGCAAAGGCGAAATGTCATGCGCCCACCTTTCGGCGCGCATGGTTAAGATCGCCTTTACGAGCAGTCGACGTTGCCCGAGCCGGCCTTGCTCACCGTGCACTTGGCGCCGCCGGTCATCCGCACATTGCCCGATCCCGCGATGTCCACCGCCGCGGTGGCGGTGGCGTGCGCGGCGACATTGCCCGACCCGGCGATCGACACCCGCGCCCGCTCGGCGACCAGCTTGCCGGCGTTGATGTCGCCCGATCCGGCGATGTCATAATCGGCCTCGGCGGCGCGCCCGGCGGCGGCGAACTCGCCCGATCCGGCGATGCCGACCTTGAGCTGGTTGACCGCCACCGCGGCCAGCCTGAGGTCGCCCGAGCCCGCGACCTCGCCCTCGAAGCGGTCGCCGCCGACCTTGTCGACCTTGATCGACCCCGATCCCGCGATCCCGGCCTTGGCCAGCCCCGGCACCGTCACCGCGACGCGCACCGGCCCGCGGTTGGACCAGCCGAAGCTCAGGCCCTTGTTCTTCCTGGGATAGATTTTGAGAGTCCGTCCCTCGACCTTGACCACCATCCGCTCGACATCGCGCTCGCTGCCGTCGGCCGACACGCTGGGTGCCGGTCCGGTGCGCACGTCGACGTCATACGGCCCGGCAACTTCGATCTGGTCGAACGCGCCGACCGCGAAGCTGCGCTGGGTGCGCGGGCCGTTTTCGCTGCGCGCCTCGCCGCACGCCGCCGTCATCGCCGCCGCTGCGGCAACTCCCAACGCCAATGTTCGCATGATCCGCCTCCTGTTGCGTGTTAGTGCAGTAATACACCAAGACATCGCGCCAAGGCAAGCGGCAAAACAAAAGGGGCGCACCGATCAGGCACGCCCCTCATTGTTCAGCGGGTCAGGCTATCGCGGAATTACGCGATTTCCTTGGCCTTGTTGTGGATCACCGCGGCCTTGTTCAGAATCTCGAGGATCTTGACCAGCGCGGTCGGCTCGTCGACCTGCTCCATCGCGGCCAGCTCGCGCGCCAGGCGCGACGAGGCGGCTTCGAAGATCTGCCGCTCCGAATAGCTCTGCTCGGGCTGGTCGTCGGCGCGGAACAGGTCGCGGGTCACTTCGGCGATCGACGTCAGGTCGCCCGAATTGATCTTCGCTTCATATTCCTG
>NZ_JANPKO010000136.1:0-6702 GCF_031426035.1 Sphingomonas sp.
GAATACGGCGCTGGCAGGCGAGCTCAATGAAGTGCGCGCCTTTCACGGCGCTTTCGGAGAACAAAACGCCGTTGTTGGCGAGGATCGCCACCGGCATGCCCCAGATGTGCGCGAAGCCGCACACCAACGTGCTGCCGTAGAGCGGCTTGAACTCGTGGAGCTCGGAGCCGTCGACGATCCGCGCGATGATCTCGCGCACGTCGTAGGGAGCGCGGACATCCTCGGGGATCAGGCCGTATAATTCCTCGGCATCGTAGTGGGGCGGGCGCGGCTCGCGCAGCTCGATCCCCGCCCCCGCTTCGCCGCCGAGATGGCTGACGATGTCGCGGACGATGGTCAGCGCATGCTCGTCATTCTCGGCGAGATGGTCGACGACGCCCGATTTGCGCGCATGCAAGTCGCCGCCGCCGAGATCCTCGGCCGAAATCTCCTCACCCGTCGCGGCTTTGACCAACGGCGGGCCGGCGAGGAAGATGGTGCCCTGGTCGCGCACGATGATGCTCTCGTCGCTCATCGCGGGGACGTAGGCGCCGCCCGCGGTGCAGCTGCCCATCACGCAGGCGATCTGGGCGATGCCTTGCGCCGACATGTTGGCCTGGTTGTAGAAAATCCGGCCGAAGTGATCGCGGTCGGGGAATACCTCGGCTTGGTGCGGCAAATTGGCGCCGCCGCTATCGACCAGATAGACGCACGGCAGGCGGTTGGCCTGGGCGATTTCCTGCGCGCGCAAATGCTTCTTGACGGTCAGCGGGTAGTAGGTGCCGCCCTTCACCGTGGCGTCGTTGCACACGATCATCACCTGCCGCCCGGAGACGCGCCCGATGCCGGCGATGATGCCCGCGCCGGGGACTTCGCCGTCGTACAAATCGCATGCCGCGAGCTGGCCGATTTCGAGGAACGGCGAGCCGGGATCGAGCAGCCGCTCGACGCGCTGGCGCGGAAGCAATTTGCCGCGCGCGGCGTGGCGCTCACGATGCTTTTCGGTGCCGCCCAGCGCGGCCGCCGCGACATCGGCGCGGAGTTTTTCCGCGAGGCCGCGGTTGTGCGCGGCGCGGGCGGCGAACTCGGCCCCGGCGAGGTCGACCTTGCTGTCGATGCGCGGCGCGCTCATGCGGCGATCTCGAATATGGTGTAGCGCGGGCCCGACGGGGTCTGCTCGCCGACGCCGACCACGATCGCGTCGTTGAGCCAGGCATAACGCTCGTCGCCCGATTCGAACCTCGCCACGACCTGCACCGAATAAGAGTCGCGCTCGATCTGCTCGCCCTGGCGGAAGCGGCGCATGGTGTCGTCGTCGGCGAGGAAGCGGCCGCGGTACGACATTGCGAGATTGGCGCCGTCGTCGCTGCGCAAAGCGAGGCGGACGTCGATGTCGAAGCCGCCGGCGCGGGTGGTCAGCCAGTCGCTGCCGCCGGGCAGCACCTCGCCCGACAATCGCTCGCCCTCGAACCGCCCGCCGGTGATCGGCGCGATGGCGCGGTGGCCGGCGAGCGTCTTCCCGATGGCGAGGATGCCGGGGAAATCGACGGCGAGCGTCAGCGTGGTCAGGTGGCGGTGCGGGAGGCGGTCCATTGCCGCCGCGCTAGCATGGCCCCACGCCGGCGCAAAGACGGCGGGAGTGACCGCGTCAGGCGAGGCCCTTGCGGCCGAAGCCGCGCGGCGGGGCGGCGGCCTCGGGCGCGGCGGCGGCCGGCGCGGGAGCGCGATTCTCGAGGTAGCGCGCGAGCGCGGCATCGGGGTCGAACTTGGGCTGCTCCGGCGCCGCGTCCGCCGCCGGTTTCTTGTCGTCGCTCTGGAGCCAGTCGCCGAGCTTGTCGGTGGCGCTGTCGACGATCGCCCCGGCCGGGTTGGTGACGAATTCGATGATCGCGGTGGTATCGCCGGCGTCGCCCGCTTCGCGCGCCGACAGGCCATACGCGCCGCGCACGAAAAACACCGCCCCCGCCGCGCCGAACGCCATGGTCGAGGACCCCAACCCGCTCGCGGCATAGGACCAATAGGCCAGCGCGAGGAGGAAGAATGCGATCAGTATCGAGCTCCAGCCGCGCATCACGCCACCCGTTTCGTCATCAAAGCCGCCGCGAGATTATGCCAATTCGGGTCAATAAAAGGTGAAGGCGTCCGCGCTCACGCCCCGATCAGCTCGCGCCCGATCAGCATGCGGCGGATTTCGTTGGTGCCGGCGCCGATGTCGAGCAGCTTGGCGTCGCGCAAATAGCGCTCGACCGGCCAGTCCTTGGTGTAGCCGGCGCCGCCCAAGGCCTGGATCGCCTCGAGGGCGACTTTGACTGCGTTTTCGCTCGCCAGCAGTATCGCGCCCGCCGCGTCGAACCGCGTGGTCTGGCCGGCGTCGCACGACTTGGCGACCTGGTAGACATAGGCGCGCGACGAGTTGAGCGCGACGTACATGTCGGCGACCTTGGCCTGCATCAGCTGGAAGCTCCCGATCGCCTGGCCGAACTGTTTGCGCTCGCGGTCATAGGGCAGGACCGTATCGAGGCACTCCTGCATGATCCCGAGCTGGATTCCGGCAAGCACGGTGCGCTCATAGTCGAGCCCGCTCATCAGCACCCCGACCCCGCCGTTCTCGGGGCCCATGACGTTCTCGGGCGGCACGAAGCAGTCCTCGAACACCAATTCGGCGGTGGGCGAGCCGCGCATCCCCATCTTGTCGACCTTCTGGCCGACCGAAAAACCGTCCATGCCCTTCTCGATGAGGAAGGTGGTGATGCCGCGGCTGCCCTCGCCGGTCTTGGCATAAACCACCAATACGTCGGCGTGGCTGCCGTTGGTGATCCAGAATTTGGTGCCGTTGAGGCGGTAGCCGTTGCCCGATTTTTCGGCCTTCAACTTCATCGAGACGACGTCGCTGCCGGCCCCCGCTTCGGACATCGCCAGCGCGCCGACATGCTCGCCCGAGATCAATTTGGGCAAATATTTGCGCTTTTGCTCGTCATTGGCCCAGCGGCGGATCTGGTTGACGCACAAATTGGAGTGCGCGCCGTACGACAGGCCGACCGAGGCCGATGCCCGCGCCACTTCCTCCTGCGCCACGACATGCTCGAGATAGCCCAGCCCAAGCCCGCCCCATTCCTCCTCGACGGTGATGCCGTGCAAGCCGAGCTCGCCCATCTGCGGCCACAAGGCGACCGGGAACTCGTCCTTCTCGTCGATCTCCGCGGCGATCGGCGCGATCTTGTCGGCGGCGAAGCGGCGGGTGGTGTCGCGGATGGTGTCGGCCATCTCGCCGAGGTCGAAATCGAGGCCGGGGTCGGACATGCGCGGGGCTCCTGTTCGGCTTGGCGCAAGCATTGGCCGAGAGGCTTGGACAAGCGCGCCGGGACGCTTATGTGCGCTGCAACACTCGTCCACCACCCGCTCATCCTGAGTAGGGGCTGAGCGAAGCCGAAGACCCGTATCGAAGGACCGTCCTTCGATACGCCGGTTCGACAGGCTCACCGGCTACTCAGGATGAACGGATCAACACGCAGGAAACACCCATGGCCAGCACCCCCACCACCGACCCCACCGTCATCCTCAGCTATGCCCGCACCCCGATGGGCGCGATGCAGGGCGCGCTGGCCGATGCCTCCGCGACCGACCTCGGCGCGACCGTGGTCAAGGCGGCGGTCGAGCGGGCGGGCGTCAATGGCGCCGACATCGACCGCATCTACATGGGCTGCGTGCTCCCCGCCGGCCTCGGCCAGGCCCCCGCGCGCCAGGCGGCGATCAAGGCCGGGCTGCCCAAGAGCGTCCAGGCGACCACCGTCAACAAGGTGTGCGGGTCGGGCATGCAGACGGTGATCATGGGCGACGAGGCGCTGACCGCGGGCAATGCCGATTACATCATCGCCGGCGGAATGGAATCGATGACTAATGCCCCGTACCTGCTCAAGAAGCACCGTTCGGGCGCGCGGATCGGCCACGACACCGCTTACGACCATATGTTCCTCGACGGGCTCGAGGACGCCTATGAGGAAGGCCGCGCGATGGGCAGCTTTGCCCAATGCACCGCCGACGAATACCAGCTGACGCGGAGCCAGATGGACGATTACGCGATCGAGTCGCTCAATCGCGCCAAGGCGGCGATCGATAACGGCGGGTTCAAGGACGAGATCGTCGCGGTGACCATCAAATCACGCGCCGGCGAGACGTTGGTCGACACCGACGAAGCGCCCGGCCGCGGCCGCCCGGACAAGATCCCGCAGCTCAAGCCGGCGTTCGCCAAGGAAGGCACGATCACCGCCGCGACCTCGTCGTCGATCTCCGACGGCGCCGCAGCGATAGTGCTGGCGCGCGAATCGACCGCCAAGGCCGCCGGGCTGACCCCGGTCGCGCGGATCGTCGCCACCGCCGCCCACGCGCAGGAGCCGGCCGAGTTCACCGTCGCCCCGATCGGCGCCATCAACAAAGTGCTCGAGAAAGCCGGGTGGAAGGTCGGCGAGGTCGATCTGGTCGAGGTCAACGAGGCGTTCGCCTGCGTCGCGATGTTCGCGATGAAGGACCTCGGCATCCCGCATGACAAGATCAACGTCCACGGCGGGGCGACCGCGCTCGGCCACCCGATCGGCGCCAGCGGCACGCGCATCCTCGTCACGCTGGTCAGCGCGCTCAAGCAGAAGGGCCTCAAGCGCGGCATCGCCTCGCTGTGCATCGGCGGCGGCGAGGCGACGGCGGTGGCGGTCGAGCTGGTGTGACCGCCACGCGGACTCGCTAGCGTTCCCGACTCCTGTTACGGCCCCGTCACCAACAGGGGAGGACGATCCATGCGCTCATTGATTCTGCTTGCGGCGGTTGCCGCCATCGCCGGCTGTTCGCAGCAGCCCGCCGCCGAGCCCGACGCCAACGCCGCCGCCGACGCCAATGTCGCGGCCGACGCCAATGCCGTCGACGCCAACGCCGCCGGCACCGCTCTTGCCCAAATCAACGAGACGACCTGGGAGTTTACTGAAGACGGCAAGCCGATGCAGGAGTCGATCGACGCCAAGGGCAATTACATCGTCAATTCGGGAAAAGAGCATATCGACCACGGCACGGTGGTGATGAAGGACGGCAAGGCCTGCTTCACCAGCGCGATGACCAAGGAAGGCGAGGACTGCTGGTCGGATCCGAAGCTGGCCGTCGGCGAGTCGGGTGAGACCACCAGCGATAAGGGCGAAAAACTGGCAATCAAGCGCACAGCCTACGTGCCGCTGACAATGTAATATTTCTGCGATTGGTCCGGCGGGGCGACGCCTAGCGCCGCCGGACCAGTTGCCGTTCAGCGCGGGCGCAGCAGCCCCTTGCGGGCGCTGACCCACATGATCGCGGCCAGCTCGATCGCCAGCAACCCGGCGAGCAGGCCGAGCGGCTCGATCCATGCGAGATCGCCGAGATGGGCGAACGCCGCCCAAATGCCGAACAGGATCAGCGTTACGTGCATTGCCAGCGCCGATGCCTCGCGGGCGACCGCGCGCATCAACTCGTCCTGGTCGTTCCGGCCGGCGTAGCCGAGCACCGCGATGCCGGCGATGCACGCCGCGACGATCATCGCCGCGGCGTCCCCGCCGACGATCCCGGGCGACCCCTCGACCGCGGCCAGCGCCAGCGCGAGCAGCGCGGTTCCGACCAGCATCGCGACAATCGACCCGCGCCACAGCGGCCGCCGCTGCTCGCGCAGTTCGTCGGCGTCCTCGACATTGAGCAAGTGCGCGCCCGGGCCAGGCGCCATGGCTCCGAGCGCGACGACCAGCCCCATCAAGGCGAACACGATACCGGCGGCCAGGGCCACCACCCGCGACGGGTCGTCGAGCTCGAAGCCCGTTCTCCCGACCGCGGTCAGCAGCCCGTAGGTCACCGCCGCGCCGGTCAGCGCGCCAAGCATCATCTGGAGCGCGGTCTTGCGCCACTTGGGCCGGTTCGCGGTCGCGGCGGCGGGGACAGGCTGGGTCATTGCGGTTGCTCCCAATGGTCGATGAACAGCTGGTCGACGGGCACCGCGAACAAAGTCGCCATGCGCAGCGCCAGCGGGAGGCTCGGGTCGTATTTGTCGGTCTCGACGGCGTTGATCGTCTGGCGCGACACGCCGAGCCGGCGGGCCAGCTCGCCCTGGCTCCAGCCATGCGCTTCACGATGCGGCTTGACCCGATTCTCCATCCGGCCAGCATGTGTAAAGACTTCTTGACTGTCAAGAGCTCTTTACAGGGAGATTATTCGATGGTTTCCCCCGGTCCGACGCCCCAGATGTCGGCGATGCGAATATGGCCTTCGCGGTGGGCGATGGTGATGCGGCACCAGCCATTGGCGCACTTCTCGATGCGGCCGACCACGCCGGGCTCGGCGCGGTAGCGGACGCGGCTGGTATCGGCCGGCTCGGCGTGGATCGCGCGCGGCTGGCCGGGCTTGACGATCGCGGTGCGGCGGTCGCTGAGCAGGGTCACCAGCATCCAGCCTTTGGTGCCGTCGGGATCCTCGATCAGGCGCCAATTGGGGTAGGTCTTGACCACCCGGATCGGGAGGTCGCGGCGCTTGTACAGCCACACGCCGGGGTAGTTCTTGCCCGGCCCGGTGCGCATCATCGCCTCGCCCGAGGCGATCGACGCCCAGTACGGCGGCGTCTTGTCCTGTGCGGCGGCGGGGGCGGCGAGGAGAGTCAGCACGGCGGCGGCGGCTAAAACCCTCCCCCCTCGGGGGAGGTGGCAGCGCGCAGCGCTGACGGTGGGG
>NZ_JANPKO010000137.1:0-13433 GCF_031426035.1 Sphingomonas sp.
CGAAATCGAGCCCGACGTCGGGATCGAGATCGAACACCAGCCGGTCGGGATGCTCGACCCGGTCCGAGCGACTGCCCCAGCCGTGGAACTCGATCGTCCCCATCTGCACGCACTGGAGCAAGCCGCGAACGTCCTCGAACCATAAATAATCCTCGAGGTGACCGTCCTTCTCCTTGATCGGCACATGTTTGACCTGGTCGCCCATCGATCCGGTGTCGTGCTTCTGGAAGAAGCAATGCTTGCCGCGCCCCTGCGGGCAGCGGATCAGCGTCACCGGGCGGCGACCGGTGTCGACCATCATCAAGGCTTCGATCGTCGCGTAATAATCGGCCAAGTCGCCTTTGGTCAGGCCGTCCTCGGGATAGATCACGCGGTCAGGGTTGGTGATCTTGATGCCGAAGCTCGCCGCGGTCGCCTGCTCGCCCTTCTTCTCCGCCGGTTTGAGCTTGGCCGGCGTCTCGCGCACGACATCCTTGGCCGGCTTGTCCTCACGCAGGCCGATGAAGCTTGGGTGACGCAGGATGCCGTCGCTGGTGAATTCGGTGAACGCGATCTCGGCGACCAATTTGGGCTCGATCCAGTGCGCGCCCTTCTTTTCGGTGCGCGGGACATCGAGCGGCGGGGCCTTCACTTCGAGCGGCTGCATCCGCTCCATCAGGCTTTCGATGCCTTTGGTATCGAAGCCGGTGCCGACCTTGCCCGCGAATTTGAGCGCCTTGCCCTCGCGCAATCCCAGCAGCAGCGAGCGGAAGCCACGGCGCTTGTCGCTCTCCGTCCAGCCGACGACGACGAACTCCTGGCGCTGGATGCATTTGACCTTGAGCCAATTGCGGCCACGCGTGCCGCCGTACGGCGCCGAGGCTTTCTTGGAGATGATCCCCTCGCCGCCCTCCTTGCAGATCGCGTCGAACAACGCTTCGCCCTTGGCGACGATGTGGTCGCCGTAGAGGATCGGCGGGCTGACCGCTTTCAAGAGCGCGGCGAGCCGCTCCTTGCGCTCGATGTTGGGCAGTTTGCGAATGTCCTCGCGGCGGTCGACCAGCAGGTCGAAGGCGTAGAATGCGAGGTTGGCGCCCGTGCTCTCCTTGAGCGTCGACTGGAGCAGCTGGAAACTCGGCTTGCCGTTGTCGCCTAAGGCCACCGCTTCGCCGTCAATTAGGCAGCCGGCGGGCAGGCTCGCGGCGGCGTTGACCAAAGCGCGGAACTTGTCGCTCCAGTCCTTGCCGTTGCGCGTCCACGCGGTCGCCGCTCCGTCCCCGGTCGCGATCAGCAGCCGGTAGCCGTCATATTTATACTCGTGGAGCCAGTCGGAGCCGGTCGGCACCGCGTCGACCAATGTGGCCAGCTGCGGCGGTAGAAATGGCGGGGGAGCGGTCGCGGCCTTTTTCTTCGCGCGCCCGCCTTTCTGACCGCCGCGATTGGAGCGCCAGACGTCCGCGCCCGAGGCGATCTCGGCCATCGTGCGATCGGTCGTAACGCTGGTAACGTGCGTTTCGACCAAGGCATCGCCGGCCTCGGCGTCGGCGAATTCGTCGGTGACTTTCTTGAGCATCCACGGCTCGGCCTTCTCGCCGGCCTTGCCTTTCAGGCGGAACATCACCCAGTCGCCTTTCATCCGCTCGCCCTCGAGGCGGAAATGGAGGTGCCCTTCCTCGATCGTCTTCGAAGGGTCCTTGCCCGGCTCGGGGATCCATTTGCCGCGGTCCCACAGCATCACCGTGCCGCCGCCATATTCGCCCTTGGGAATGGTCCCCTCGAACGTTCCGTAATCGAGCGGATGATCCTCGGTGCGCACCGCCAGCCGGTTCTGCCCGGGGTCAAGGCTTGGGCCCTTGGGCACCGCCCAGCTCTTGAGCACGCCGTCCAATTCGAGGCGGAAATCCCAGTGCAGGCGCGAGGCGTCATGCTTCTGGACCACGAAGCTGTCGCCCGTGCCCTTGAGCTTGCGTCCCTTCGGCTCCGCGGTCTTCTTGAAATCGCGCTTGGCGTTGTAGGTCGCGATGTCGAGCGGGCGCCTAGCCATGCGTCCCTACCTCCGTTCGTCCCGAGCGAAGTCGAGGGATGTGTCTCGACTTCGCTCGACACGAACGGTGGGGGGAAAGGCCATCCTCATGCCCGCTTGCGCGCCGGAGCCTTCTTGGCTGGCGCGGCGGCTTTCTTGGCGGGGGCCTTTTTCGCCGCCGGCTTCGCTTTCTCATCGCCGCCCAAACTCTTCTTCAGCGCCGCCATGAGGTCGATGACGTTGGAGCCGCCCGAACTCTTCCCGTCGTCGGGGTCCTGGATCACCAGCTCGCCCTTGCGCTTGCGCTTTTCGGCGATGAGGCCCTTCAGCGCGTCGACATAGCGGTTGTGGAATTCGGACGCGTCGAACTTGCCGGCCTTTTTCTCGATCAAGGTCGAGGCGAGGTCGAGCAAATCGGCGTCGGGCTTGTCGTCGCCGATTTCGCGGAAATAGGACGACGCCTTGTTGACCTCGTCGGCATAACGCAGCGTCTCGAGCAGCATGCCGCGCCCGCACGGCTTGAGCGCGACGACATATTCCTGCCCGCGCATCGCAAGCTGCCCGACGCCAACTTTCTTCGCCTTACGCAGCGCCTCGCGCAGCACGATGAACGCCTCCTCGGCGAGGTCGTCGGCGGGGACGACGAAATAGGGCTTGTCGAAAAACATCGCGTCGATGTCCGACAGATCGACGAACTGGACGAGGTCGACGGTCTTGCGGCTTTCCAGCTTGACGCTCTCGATCTCCTCCGGCTCGAGCAGGACATATTCGCCCTTGCTGACCTCATAGCCCTTGATGATCTCGTCGCGGTCGACCGGGCCGATCCCGGGCACGACTTTTTCGTACTTGATCCGCTTGCCGCTCGGCTCGTGGATTTGGTGGAAGGCGATGGTCGCGCCGCTCTTGGTCGCCGAATAAATCTCGACCGGGATCGAGACCAGTGCGAGGCGGATTTGTCCGCGCCAGATAGGTCTCGCCGCCATGCCAATCGTCTCCCTGGTTTCGGAGCCGATTCAATCAACGCGGGGGAGAGTCGTTCCGTGTCGCCGCCTTGAGCGAGGAAACAAACCCCGCGACATCGCCGCCCTCGGACGCCAGCGAGACGATCGCCGAGCCGCTGATGACCCCAGCCGCGCCGGCTGCGACCGCCGCGCGGACATGGACTGGCGCCGATATGCCGAAGCCGAAGATCGGCGGCGCGGCGCGAGCATCGCGCAGCGCTGCGATCAGGTCTTTGTCGAACTCGGCGGCGGCGTGGACGCCGGTGATCCCGGCGCGGGTCACGCAATAGGTGTAGCCCGATCCGATCCGCGCGATCTCGGCGATGGTTGCAGGCGGCGTGTTGGACGCGGCGATCAGCACCGGGTCGAGGCCGGCCACGCGCATGTCCGTCGTCCATGGCTCGGCTTCGCGCGCGGGCAAATCGGCGACCAGCAAACTGTCAGCACCTGCCCCAGCCGCGCGGCGGAAAAAGTCTTCGCGGCCGCGGGCGATGACGAGGTTGGCATAAGTCAGGATGCCGATCGGGATCTGCGGATGGCGGGCGCGGAAGGCCGCGATCAGCGCGAAGCAGTCGGCAACCTTGGCCCCGGCATCGAGCGCGCGCTTGGCCGCCGCCTGGATCACCGGCCCGTCGGCGACTGGATCGGAGAACGGGATGCCGACCTCAACCATATCGGCGCCGAGGTCTGGAAGCGCTTCGAGCAAGTTGGCGGTGGCCGGGTCGCCCAGCATCACGAACGCGCCCAGGGCCCCTTCCCCGCCGAGCTGCGCGAACATCGCGGCGTAGCGGCTCATGCGAGCAGCGCCTGGGCCTGCGCGACGTCCTTGTCGCCGCGCCCCGACAGGCCGACCAGCAGGATCGCCTCGGGCTCCTTCTCGGCGAGCTTCAATGCGTGGGCCAGGGCGTGGGCGCTCTCGAACGCGCACAAGATGCCCTCTTTCTCGGCGAGCAGCTTGAACGCGGCTAGCGCCTCGGCGTCGGTGGCGCCGACATAATCCGCGCGCCCGCTGTCCTTCAAATGCGCGTGCTCGGGGCCGACGGCGGGGTAATCGAGCCCGGCCGAGACCGACCAGCTGTCCGAAATCTGCCCGTCCGCGTCCTGCAGCACGTAGGTCTCGGCGCCGTGGAGGATGCCGGGGCGGCCGCGCAGCAGGGTCGCGCCATGCTCCTCGCCGTCGAGGCCCTTGCCCGCCGCCTCGACCCCGATCAGGCGCACGTCCTGGTCGTCGAGGAAATCGGAGAACAACCCGATTGCGTTGGAGCCGCCGCCGACGCAGGCAATCACCGCGTCGGGGAGGCGGCCGAGTTGGGCGAGCATCTGGGCGCGGGCTTCCTTCCCGATGACCCGCTGAAACTCGCGCACCATCAGCGGGAACGGGTGCGGGCCGGCGACCGTGCCGAGCAAATAGTGCGTGTCCGCGAAACTCGCCGACCAGTCGCGCAGCGCCTCGTTGATGGCGTCCTTGAGGCCGCGCCCGCCGCTCTCCACCGGCACCACTTCGGCGCCCATCAGCTCCATCCGGAATACGTTGAGGCGCTGCCGTTCGACATCGTGCGCGCCCATGTAGATGCGGGTGTCGAGCCCGAGAAGCGCGCCGGCCAGCGCGGTGGCGACGCCATGCTGGCCGGCGCCGGTCTCGGCGATCAGCCGGCGCTTGCCCATGCGCCTGGCGAGAAGGCCCTGGGCGAGCACCTGGTTGGTCTTGTGCGCGCCGCCGTGGAGGAGGTCCTCGCGCTTGAGATAGATCGTGTCGGGCAGGTTGCGGCAGCGGGTCAGCGGGGTCGGACGGCCGGCGTAATTGGCGAGCAGGCCATCGAGTTCGGCGGTGAATGCGGGGTCGGCCTGGGCGTCTAGGAACGCCGCCTCGAGCTGCTCGAGCGCGGGCACGAGGATTTCAGGCACGTAGGTGCCGCCGAACCGTCCGAAGCGGCCGCTCAGGCGCATTGCGCGAGCTTGTCGCGGGCGGCGGGGCGCAGCGCGTCGAACAGCGCCGCGATCTTGGTCGGCGACTTGACGCCGGGCGACGAATCGACCGCCGAGCCAACGTCGATGGCATAGGGACCGAGCGCCATTGCCGATGCCGCATTCGCGGTTCCGATTCCGCCGGCGATCAGGGCGCGGGGCAAGTTGGGGTGGGTCGCGACGGCACCCCAATCGAAGCTTTGCCCGGAGCCGCCATTGCCATTGTCGAACAGCAGCCGGTCAACGCCGTGGCGGTGCAGCGGGTCACGGCCGACACTGACCGCGCCCCAGATTTCGCAGCCCACCGGAAGCAACTGGCGCAGTCCGGCGACATAGTCACGATCCTCCTGCCCGTGGAGCTGGACCGCGTGGAGCGACAAGTGCGCGGCGGTTTCGGCAACCTCGGCGGCGGGGGCGTTGCGGAAGATGCCGACGGGTTTCGGCCCTTTGCCAATCAGCGCGCGTGCCTGCTCGACAGTCACCGCGCGCGGCGTTCGCGGCACGAACACCAGCCCGGCGAACGCGGCCGGCATCGCGGCTGCAATGTCCTCTGCACGGGTGAGGCCGCACAGTTTGACGCGCCCGAAGACCAAAGCGCGAGCGGCCTCGGCGGGATCGTCGGCGCGCATCAGGGCGCTGCCGACGAGGAAGCCGTCGACCTTGCCCGCCAGGCGCTCGACATGGGTGCGGGTGGCAATGCCCGATTCGGACACGAGCAGGCGGTCGGGCGCCAGCCTGGCGAGCCGCTCGGTGGTAGCGAGGTCGATCGAGAGGTCGCGCAGGTCGCGGTTGTTGATCCCGATTAGCGGCGCGCCAAGGCTTAGCGCGCGGCGCATTTCGGGCTCGTGGTGGACCTCGACCAACGCGTCCATGCCGAACCGCCGCGCTTCGGCGATCATTTCCCGCGCTGCTGCGTCGTTTAGCACCGACAGCATCACCAGCACCGCGTCGGCCCCGGCGATGCGCGCCTCGGCGACCTGGCGCGGATCGACGAAGAAATCCTTGGCGAGAATCGGCCAGTCGAACTCGGCGCGGGCAGCGGCGAGGTCGGCCAGCGAGCCGCCGAAGAAGGCGCCGTCGGTGAGCACGCTGAGCGCGTCGGCGACGCCCGCGTAACCCCTCGCAAGCGCGGCGGGGTCGGCCCCCGCGCGGATTGCGCCCTGGCTCGGCGAGGCTTTCTTAATCTCGAGGATGAAGCGCGCGCCGGGCCGCGCGATCGCCGCCGCCAGGCTGCGCGTCGTCGGTTCGGCCCGGCCCCGCAGCGCGTCGAGCGACACGCCGGCGAAGCGCTGCGCCAGCTCGGCGCGCTTGGCCGCGACGATCTCGCCCAAGATGCCGTCAGCCATTGCTGGCCTCGACGAAGCGGTCGAGCACCTCGCCCGCCGCACCCGAGGCGAGCGCGTCGGCGGCCAGTGCGACGCCGTCCTTGAGGGTTGACGCGCGGCCCGCAGTGAGCAGCAGCGCACCGGCGTTGAGCGCGACGATATCGCGCTCGGCCGCCGCCCCGGCGCCATGCAGCAAGGCGTGGAGCCGCGCGCCGTTCTCGACCGCGTCGCCGCCGGTGACGACGCTCAGCGGGGCGCGCGCGAGCCCGGCTTGCTCAGGGGTCAGCTCGATCTCCTCCATCGCGCCGTCGGACAATTGGATCGCGCGGGTTTCGGCGTGAAGCGCGACTTCGTCGACCCCGCCGCCATGCACCACCAGCGCTTGCCGCACGCCCATGGCATCGAGCGTTTGGGCGATCCGCCGCAGCATCCTGGGGTCGGCGACGCCGAGCAATTGCACCGGCGGCCGCGCCGGGTTCACGCATGGCCCGAGCAGGTTCATCACGGTGCGCACCGACAGCTGGCGGCGGACCAGCGCGGCGTGCTTCATCCCCGGGTGGTAGGCGGGGGCGAACAGGAAGCAGAAGCCGATCTCGTCGAGCACACGGCGCGCGGTGGCGGGCGCCACGTCGAGTTTGGCACCGAGCGCTTCGAGCACGTCGGCCGAGCCGCACAGCGAGCTGACACTGCGGTTGCCGTGCTTGGCCACCGGCAGCCCTGCCGCGGCGGCAACGAACGCGGTGGCGGTCGAGACGTTGATCATCCCCGATGAGTCGCCGCCGGTGCCGCAGCAATCGGCGAACAGATAATCGGGGCGCTCGAACGGGGCGGCGGCGGCGGACAAGGCCCGCGCGGCGCCGATCATCTCCTCGGCGGTCTCCCCCTTCATCCTCAGCGCGATCAGCATGCCAGCGATCTCGGCCGGCTCGAGCTTGCCGAGCACGAGGCGCTCGAACAGGTGCTCGCTGTCCTCGCGGGTGAGGTCCTCGCCGGCGAGCAGGCGCGGAAGCGGGTTGGGGACCGGAGTGGAGTGAACGGCGGGCGAGGTGACGGCGGGCGCGGCGATTGGCGCGCGGGCAAGCGAAAGGTTGAGGCTCATGTCGGGATGCACCTGAATAAAAAAGCCCGCCGGAAGGCGGGCGGGCAGTCGATGATCTGGGAAGAACGCCTAGATCAGTCGCGCCATCGCGCCGCAGTGGTCGCGGGCCGCCACCAGGTGACGGTCGAAGCGGCGGCGGCGATCTGCGGGCAGTGCATAAGTGGCTGGTAGGCGATGCTTTTGGGCGGCGTCAAGCGGCGCGGCGAAATCGTCACGCGGCCTTGGCGCGGTCGGGGGCGCCGCGGTGGCGGGCGCCGGTGATGCGGTAGTTGAGCCCGGCCGGCTCGAACCGGATCTCGGCCTTGCCTCCCGATTCGAGCTCCATCGCGCGCTGCAGGATGCGCATTCCGAAGCCCTTGCGGCTGGGCGCCACGGCCGCCGGCCCGCCGCGCTCGACCCATTCGAAATCGAACCTTGTGTCGTCGCCCGCACTCTCGTTCCAGCGCAAGGCGACAGTTCCGCCGGGGACCGACAGCGCGCCATATTTGAATGCGTTGGTGCACAGTTCGTGGACCGCGAGCGAAACCGTGATCGAGGTTGACGAATCGATGCACAGCTCGGGGCCGGCGATGCTGATCCTCTCAAACGGCGCGGCGCAACCGGTCAACGCTTCGGTGACGATATCGCCGAGCAACGCGGCCTGGCCGCTTTGCGCGTGGAGGATCTCGTTGGCCTTGGCGATCGAATCGAGGCGCTTGTCGAAGATCGCCTGCGCGGTCGCGAGATCGGCGGCCGAGCCGAAACTGAGGTGGGCGATGGCGCGCACGACCGCCAGGATGTTCTTGGCGCGGTGATTGAGCTCGGCGAGCAGCAGCGCCTGCAGTTCCTCGGCGCGGCGGCGCTCGTGGACGCGGCCGACCTGGGCCCCGATCGCGCGCGCCGACAGCAGCAGCGCCGGCTCAGGCGGGCGCGGGCTGACCGAAAAGAATTCGAGCACCGCGATGCAGCGGCCGCCGCTCATTACCGGGAATGCGAAGCCGCTGGCGAAACCGAGCCCCTTGCGGAGGAAATTGTCGGCGTCCTCGAGCACCGACAGCCACACCGGCTGGCCGCTGTCCAGAACCTGCCCGGGCAGCCCGATGCCGCGTTCGAAGGCGATTGCGGCGGTCGCCTCGACCAGCGGCCGCGCGACCTCGTGCGCGCCCGTGCTCCACACCGCGGAGCGCAAGGCGCAGTCGTCGTCATCGACCAGCAGCGCATGGCCGACGGGCCAGTCGGCCAGCTCGCAGATCGCGTCGAGGGTGGCGACCAGCGCCTGGTCGAAACTGGCGTCGCGGCCAGCCAGCTCACTCAGCTCGAGCATCAACCGGCTCTCGCGCAGCTGGAGCTCGACCTGCGCTTCGGCGTGGCGCCGCTCGGAAATATCGCGGAGGAAGCCGACGAACATCTCGCGCCCTTCGCGGCTGACGAGGGTGATCGACAGCTCGACCGGGATTTCCTCGCCGTCGCGGCGCAGCCCGGTCAGCTCGAGCCGTTGGTCGAGGACGTGGGCGACGCCGTCGGCGTTGTAGCGGGCGAGGCCGCGGTGATGCGCCTCGCGCATCGCGGGGGGGACGATGAGGTCGCCGAGGTTGCGCCCGATCGCCTCGTCCGCGGTCCACCCGAAGATGGTCTCCGAATGATGGTTCCAGGCGCGGATGATGCCCTCGCGGTCCATCACCACCACCGCGTCGAGCACGGTGTCGAGGATTGGGCGCAGGATCGTCTCAATCGGCATTGCGGCTGGATAACCCCCTGAACGGCAAGCAAAAGCGCGCGCCCGTAACGACCTAGCGCGGGGCCCCTGCCGGGCGCAAGCTTTCGCGGTGCTGAATGCGGGCGCGGTTGACGCCAGCGGCGCGGCGATGGCAATGCCGCTGACCGGCGCGGGTGTAGCTCAATGGTAGAGCAGAAGCCTTCCAAGCTTACGACGAGGGTTCGATTCCCTTCACCCGCTCCACGCGCAGGCAACGCGAGAGCGCGCTTAAAGTCCTTATTGTCCCGTTCGCGGCGACCATTTTCGTGTCTTTAGGGGACTAAGCGTCCGGACCGACTCGGGCAGGCTGAGTGTCTCACATCTTTTCTAATGTAGGACAGCGAAATCGGCGGCTTTCTGTCATGGGCCCCGGGTCGCAGCCCGGGGCAAAGCAGCCGTCGGCCGCTTTGGTTGACAGTTTGGGGGTGCCCCGCCATTTGCCCGCCTGCCGTCTGGAGAGGTGGCCGAGTGGTTAAAGGCAGCAGACTGTAAATCTGCCCGCGCAAGCGTACGCTGGTTCGAATCCAGCCCTCTCCACCACAACCACAGGACGGGTTGGAACCAGGCAGCCAATCGCCCATTGTGGTATTAATCGTTACGATATTGGCGGTTTTTAACGAAGAGGCGTAACATAGGTTAGACTTGGGCGGGCCGGCCCGGGTCGCTAGGAGAATGCTCGGTGCCCGAATACGCGGATGAACCCGCGGAGATCGATCGCGAGCTTGCTGCGCGCGTCGCCCGGCTGAGCGCGGGGCAGCTCGATTGCCTGCGGCTGGTCGACCAGCATTTCTCGTCCAAGGAAATCGCCGCCGAGCTGGCGATCTCGCCCCACACCGTCGACCAGCGGGTGCGCGGCGCGCTGCACATCCTCGGCGTCGAGCGGCGCAGCCAGGCGGCGCGCCTGGTGGCGCGGCATGCCGGGCCATATCAACGCTTGATACATCAATCACCGCACCTTGAGCGCGGCCCGAACCACGCCCAGCACGACGGGGCGGTCAGTCTTCAGATTCGGCACGCTGATCGTGCAGGGGGGGCCGGTGGTCCGGTCTTCATCACCGAGCAGAGGAACGGGCATCTCCGGTCTTCCCTGCCTTTGCCGTTCGCCACGAGGAGCAACCCCCGGAATGAGATGAGCGTCGGCACCCGGCTGCTGTGGATCGTCCTGATCGCGATCGGAGCTGCGTTTTCGGCGGGCCTCTATCTCGCCGGGCTCGAAAGCCTCGCCAGGCTCCTCAACAGCTAGCGTTTCCGAAGCCATCCTCGGCCCGACAATCATCCCCGCGCCATGCCGCGCCGGGGAAGGAGCAGACATGCGCAAACAAATGATCGAGAATGCCGCTTTCGACGTCGCCGCCCAGGTCCGCGCGGTGGAAGACACGATCGACGCCGCCCTGGCCGAAATCGCCGAGCTGCAGGGCCGCATGATGCGCGCCCGCTCGCTGTCCGGGGTCGGCATCGCGACCGGCCATGAAGCGTTGGAGAAGCTCGCCGGGACGGTCACCAGCCTGGTCGGCGCGCGCGGCTCGATGGCCGCCTGCCATGCCGCGCTGATCGACGCCAAGGGCCGCGTCCCCGGGCTGCGCACGGTGTCCTTCGGCGACGGCGAAGAATGCCCGCCGCCCAAATCGCTCGACCGCGGCCTGCGCGTGGTTGCCTGATAGCCGCCGGCCGGGCCGCGCGCTAATCAGGCGCCGCGACCCGGCCGGACCATGCCCATGCCCTACCTCAATTACTTCCATGTCATCCTGCTCGCCGTGTGCGCCTATGCGCTGATCGCGGGCAGGAGCGACGAGCGCGCGGTGGCGATCACCTGCCTGCTCGCCAGCCTCGCCACGCGGCTGATGATCTCGCCGGTCGGCGACCGCTATTCGGGGGTCGAGATCGGCGTCGCGCTGGTCGACCTCGCGACCTGGGCGGCATTCACCGTGGTCGCACTGCGCTCCGACCGCTTCTGGCCGCTGTGGATCAGCGGGCTGCAGCTGACCACCAGCCTCGCCCACATCTTGAAAGCGATCAACAGCGACCTGTTCCCGATCGCCTATGCCGCCGCCGGGCGGATGTGGGTCTATCCGATCCTGATCATCCTCGCCGTCGGGACCTGGCGCCGCGCCGCGCGCGAGCGACGAGCGCGCGAGTTGGCGCCGGGCTGACCCTTGCCACACCGGGCCGACGCCCGCATTGGGATGCGATGGCACGGCACAAGCGCGGCAACCGCGACGGCTCCCCTTCCCGCCCCCGCCTGTGGGGCCGCCACGCGGTCGCCGCGGCGCTCGACAACCCCGCGCGGCGGGTGTTGAAGGCATGGGCGACGCACGAGGGGGCGGCGGCGATGCAATTCCCGCCGGGCCTCGCGCTGACCATCGCCGACGGCGCCGACCTCGGACGCCTGGTGCCCAATGACGCGCCCCACCAGGGGGTAGTGATCGAGACCGAGCCGCTCGAGGACATCTGGCTCGGCGATATCCTGTCCGAAGCCGGCGAGCGGTCGGTGGTGCTGGTGCTCGACCAGGTCACCGACCCGCACAATGTCGGCGCGATATTACGTTCGGCGGCGGCGTTCGGGGCGGCCGGGATCGTCACCCAGGACCGCCACTCGCCGCCCGAAAGCGGGGCGCTGGCCAAGGCCGCTTCAGGCGCGCTCGAGCGCGTGCCGTGGGCGCGCGTGGTCAACCTTGCCCGCGCGCTCGACGAAATCGCCGAGGCGGGGTTCTGGCGGATCGGGCTGGCCGGCGAGGCGGCGATGGATTTGAAGGACGCGCTGGGGCCGCCGCGGGTGGCGCTGGTGCTCGGCGCCGAGGGGCCGGGGATGCGCCAGAACACGCGCGAGCATTGCGACGCGCTGGCGCGGCTGCCGATCGCCGCCGAGGTCGAGAGCCTCAACGTCTCCAATGCCGCCGCGGTGGCGCTGTATGCGGCGAGCATCGGCTGATGGTGCGCACCCGCGACAGCCTCCATGCCAGCTTCGACGCGCTCGCCGCGCGCGAGCCGGGGTTTGCCGCCGCGCTCGAGCGCCATGGCCGGCCCGAGCCGAGGACCAGCGAGCCCGGCGCGACGACCTTGCTGCGGACGATCGTCGGGCAGCAGGTCAGCGTCGCCGCGGCGCGCTCGATGTGGGCCAAGCTCGAGGCGGGCTTCGGCGCCCCGCCCGACCTCGCCAAACTGGCTGCCGCGAGCGACGAGGACCTGCGCGCGGCGGGTCTGTCGCGGCAGAAAGCAGGCTATGCGCGCAGCCTGGCGTCACTCGTGCTGTCGGGCGAGCTCGACCTCGCCAATTTGCCGGCCGACGACGAGGAGGCGATCGCGCTGCTGACCAAGGTCAAGGGGATCGGGCGGTGGTCGGCGGAAATCTATTTGCTGTTCGCGGAAGGGCGCGGCGACGTGTGGCCGGCGGGCGACCTTGCGGTGCAGGTCGAGATCGGGCGGCTGCTGGGAATGGCAGAGCGGCCGTCCGAGAAGGCCCTGCGCGAGCTCGCCGAAGCGTGGCGGCCGCACCGCGGGGCGGCGGCGGTGCTCGCCTGGCACAGCTATAATTCGGACGTGATCTAAGCTACTTACGCACCTTGATGCCGAGCGGGCGGGCGTTGAGGCCGCGGAACTGGCGCGCCCCGAGGTCGAGCCGCAGCGGCGCCATCTTGTCGTTGCCGCCGTCGCCGTCGCGGCCGACCAGGAAGCTGAGCGAGGTCTGGCCCTCGCTGCCGCCGCCATAGCGGTACAGAGCGTTAAAGCCGATCAGCGGCACGAACAACACGCGCCCGCCGATCTCGAACTCACGGATCTGCTGGCGGGTCAGCGCGACCATGCTCTTGAGCGCGATGCGCGCCAGCGGCATGACCAAGGCGACGCGCTCGCCCTGCCCGACCGGGTTGGTGAAGAAGGTGCGGATTTCCTCGTCCTGCGCCGGGCCGGCGTTGAACATGCACGCCTCGACCAGCACATCGCGCGCGGGGGCGCTGCCGCTGTTGTAGACGTCGACCTCGAACTCGATGCTGGCGTGAACCTCGTCGACCACCGCGCGGATCGGGGTGAATTCGAGCTCGAGCCAGGGGCGCAGGCGGGTCGAGGTGACCAGCCCGGGGGTTGCCGGCGGCGGCGCCGGGGCAGGCGCGGGCGCGGCAGGAGCAGGCGACGGCGCTGCGGACGGCGGGGCGACCAGCGGCGCCGCGGGCGCGGCGCGCTCGAGCGGACGGGCCGCGGGCTCGAGTGGCGGCCCGCCGGCGAGCGCCGGGCGCCAGCGCGGGCGCAGCGCGAAATACATAGCGGTGGCGACGACCAGCAAGGCGGCGAGCAGCCACGGCCACAGCGGCGG
>NZ_JANPKO010000138.1:0-39153 GCF_031426035.1 Sphingomonas sp.
CGGCTCCCCGCGCGCGATCGATGAGCAAGAAAAGTGGTGCCCAGGAGAGGACTCGAACCTCCACGCCGTTGCCAGCGCCAGCACCTGAAGCTGGTGCGTCTACCAATTCCGCCACCTGGGCACAGGAGCTTCGTCAATGCGGTAGGGGGCGGCGCTTAGAGGGGCGCGGCGCCGGCTGTCAACGCTTCACGCGGGCGCCGCGGCCCGCTCGGCGGGCAGCCCCTCCCCCGGCTCGTAATCGAGGATGTCGCCGGGCTTGCACTCGAGCCGGTCGCAGATCGCCTCCAGCGTCGAAAAGCGGATGCCCTTGACCTTGCCCGACTTGAGCAAGGACAGATTGGCCTCGGTCATCCCGATGTCGGCGGCGAGCTCCTTCGAGCGCACCTTGCGCAGCGCGAGCATGACGTCGAGGCGGACGATCACCGGCATCACACGAACTCCCGCACTTCGGCCTCGAGCTCGCTGGCGCGCTCGAGCAGGCGGGCGAGCAGGAACAAGACGAGGGTGATGCCGAGGGTCAGCAGGTCGCGCAGGTCGAACATCAATTCGAGGCGGTGCGGGCCTGGGCCGGGGGCGGCGGACGAGGCCAAAGCGAGCGACGCCGCCATCGGGGCGAGGAAGCCAAACAGCGCCATCACCATCAGCCACAGCGCAAAGCGGCGGAACGCGCCGATGACGCGCGCGGTGAACTGCTCGCCGGCCGCGATCAGCCCGAGCATCCGCACCAGCTGCGCCAGCGCGACGAGCAGCAGGATGACCGTGCCGTCGCCGAGCAGGCGCGCGGTCTCGAGGCTGAGCCCGGCGCGGCGGAACTCGACATGGACCGCAGCCACCGACAGCCCGAATCGGGCGGCGAGGTAAAGCGCCGCGATGAGCGCCATGGCGGCGAGCACCCCAAGCCTCAGCCGGGCCGCCGACTGGGGAATCGACTTATTCTGCATGGCTTGACTTTCTTTCTGTCATACAATAATTAGTTGTCAGTCTACAGATAGTGAGAAAGGGTGGCAAGATGGTTCGCAAGGGTGCAATTTTCCTCATTTCGGCGGTGCTCGCGGCGGCCGCGCTGGCGCATGCCGGGCACGCCCCGATCGCCGCCGCCAAGCCCACCTATGCGGCGGACGCGGCGCGCGCGGCGCCGTTCGAGCTGTTCCGCGGCTCGCGCATCATCGTCGAGGGCACGATCAACGGCCGCGCGACTCCGATGATCCTCGACAGCGGCGCCGGGATGACCGTGGTCGACAGCGCGTACGCCGAGCGCATCGGGCTCAAGGGCGGCAGCGCCCTTTCGGTGCGCGGCGCCGCCGGCAACGTCCCCGGCAAGATCGCCGGCGGGGTCACGCTGACCGCCGGCGGGCTGACCTTGCGCGACCTCAACGTGCTGATCATCGACCTCGCGCCGGTCGCCCGCGCGATCGGGCGCGAGATGCCGGTGATCCTCGGCCGCGACGCGTTCAAGGCCGGGCTGGTGACGATCGACTTCCCCAAGCGCACCATCGCGTTTGCCCCGCGCACCGGGTTCACGCCCCCGGCCGGTGCGGCGCGGCTCGCGCTGGGCGACGATGCGGGGCTGCCCTCGGTCACACTGGCGGTCGCCGGCGGGGCACCGATCGAGGCCACGCTCGACCTCGGCAACGGCGGCACTCTGATCCTCGCCAAAAACTATTGGAAGGACCGCCCCGAGCTGGCCAATCTGCGCCACGCCGAGACCCAGAGCGGGGGCGTCGGCGGGATCAAGCTGGCGCGCAAGGTGACCTTGCCGCGGGTCGATTTCGCCGGGATGCGGCTGGCCAACGTGCCCGCGGTGCTAAACGAGGATGCGCAGTCGCTGCCGACCAGCGGCGGCAATCTCGGGATCGAGATGCTCAAGAGCTTCGTCGTCACCATCGATGACAGCGGCGGCGCGATGTACCTCGCGCCCGGCGACGGCCCGCCGCGCTTCGCGCGCGAGCGCGCCGGGGTGCGCACCGAGTTCGCCGGCGACCGCCTCAAGGTGGCCTATGTCTCGCCCGACGGCCCCGCCGCCGCGGCCGGGCTCAAGGCCGGCGACGAGATCGTCGCAATCGACGGGCGCCGCATCGGCAAGGAATATTACAGCCACGCCGAGTGGGTGCGCGGGGACGCCGGGCGCGCGGTTGCGCTCGAGCGCGCCGACGGCAGCACGGTGACGGTGACGCTGGCCGATTATTTTTAACCCCCGACCCTGTCGCTCCGCCGCTAGCCAACCCCGCGCTTGTCAACGCCGAGCGGGGGAAGCTAGGGCGGGGCGATGATCGACCCCGCGCAACAAACCGTCACCGTGTTCGGCGGCGGCGGCTTCATCGGCCGCTACGTGTGCGAGCTGCTGCTCCAGCGCGGGGCGCGCGTGGTGGTCGCCTGCCGCGAGCCGCGCCACGCCAATTTCATCCAGCCTTTGGGCGGGGTCGGCCGCGTCGGCTTCGTCCGCGCCGACCTGACGCTGCCCGCGAGCGTGGTCCACGCGGTCGACGGCGCGAGCGCGGTGATCAACCTCGTCGGGATCCTCAAAGGCAAGTTCCACGGGATCCAGGTCGAAGGCGCGCGCACCGCCGCCGAGGCCGCGCGCCGCGGCGGCGCGCAGGCGTTCGTCCAGGTCTCGGCGATCGGCGCCGACGCCGGGTCCGAGTCGGCCTATGGCAAGAGCAAGGGCGAAGGCGAGGCCGCGGTCCGCGCCGCCTTTCCGGATGCGACGATCATCCGCCCGTCGCTGGTGTTCGGGCCCGAGGACGCGCTGAGCAACCGGCTGGCGGGGCTCGCCCGGCTGCCGCTGCTGCCGGTGATCGCGGCCCAGCGCAAATTCCAGCCGGTGTTCGTCCGCGACCTCGCTTTGGCGATCGCCAAGGCCGCGATCGAGCCCGAGACCTACGGCGGCAAGACCTATGAGATCGGCGGGCCGCAGGTGATGAGTTTTCGCGAGCTGCACGAGGCGATCCTGACCGCGTCGGGCCAGACCGCCGAGCTGATCGATCTGCCCGACTTCGCCGGGTCCTTGCTGTCGCGGTTCGGATTTTTGCCCGGCGCGCCGCTCACCCGCGACCAGTGGCTGATGCTCCAGCGCGACAATGTCGCCGCCCCCGGTAGCCCCGGGCTGGAGGCCTTCGGGATCATTCCGACCCCGTTCGCCGCGGTCGCCCCGGGCTGGCTGGCGCGCTTCGCCGGGAGCCGCTTCGGGCGCCGCTCCGACGCCTCCGCCGCCTGACGCCTCAGCGTGCCGATCCTCCTCCTCGTCATCATCCTCGGCATCGTCGAGGGGGTCACCGAATATCTCCCGGTATCGTCGACCGGGCACCTCATCCTCGCCACCGAATTGCTCGGCTTCCGCGCCGACGAATGGGCGCTGTTCAACATCGCCATCCAGCCCGGCGCGATCCTGGCGATCGTGGTGCTCTACTGGCGCACCTTCCGCGATGTGCTGGTCGGGCTGTTCCAGCGCGAGCCGAGTGCGTTCGCCTTCGTCCGCAACCTGGTGGTGGCGTTCATCCCCGCGGTCGTGCTCGGCCTGGCGTTCGGCAATTACATCGAACTGATGCTGGCCAATGCGGTGATCGTGGCGTGGGCCCTGATCATCGGCGGGATCGCCATCCTGGTCGTCGAAAGATTCGCCCGGACCAGCGAGTGCGGCGGGGTCGCCAACGTCAGCTTTCGCCATTCGGTCGGGATCGGGCTGGTCCAGTGCCTGGCGATGATCCCCGGGGTGAGCCGCTCGGGCGCGACCATTTTGGGCGCGATGAGCTTTGGCGTCGACCGCAAGACCGCCGCCGAATTCTCCTTTTTCCTCGCGGTGCCGACCTTGGCCGGGGCGACCGCGCTGCAATTTTTCAAGCATTGGGACGAGGTGCCGGAGGGCCAGCTGGCGTGGATCGGGCTCGGCAGCGTGGTGTCGTTCGTGGTCGCGGTGGTCGTGGTCAAGGCGTTCGTGTCGATCATCACGCGCTTCGGTTTCGCCCCGTTCGCCTGGTACCGCATCGTCGCCGGGGCGGCGGCTTTGGTGTGGCTGGGGATGCGCTGATTTATCTGGCGTTCATCGTCTGCTAAGGCGGTTCGGCCGACAAATCAGCGTCTTGGCTGAATTGAGTCGCCCAGGAGCTTCGCCATGCGCCCGATCATGATCCTCGCCCCGCTGGTGCTGATTGCCAGCCCCGCCGTGGCGCAATCCGCGCCGGCTCCAGCCCCGGCCGCGCCGATCGAGGACATCCGCGTGCCGCCCGAGCTGACCGACCCGCGCTTCACCGCGCGAATCGGCGACGTGATGCAGGCGCTGTCGAAGGCGTTCCTCAATTTGCCGGTGGGCGAGATCGAGGCCGCGGTCGAGGGCCGCCGCCCGACTGCCGTCGACCGCCGCCGAACGATCCGCGATGTCGGCCGCCGCGACGACCCTCATTTCGAGCGCAACTTGGAGGCGCAGATCGCGGGCAGCCAGGTCGCGATGCAGGCCGGCGCGCGGGCGATGGCCACGGCCTTGCCGGCGATGATGAAGGGACTGTCCGAGGCCGCGCGCGAGATCGAGAAAGCGACCGCCAATCTGCCCTCGCCGGTGTATCCCAAGCGCTAACTCCTTCCCGGGACGGGGTGGGGGACCAGCGTAGCTTGGTGGACGGCCCCGAGACCTGCACAGCCCCTCCGTCACGCTTCGCGCGCCACCTCCCCGTTCCGGGGAGGATTGCCTAGACGCCCGCGCTGCCAGCGCTAAAGCTGCCCGCCATGTGGCAGCTGTTCCAATTTCCGTTGTGCCCGTTTTCGCGGAAAGTGCGGCTGGTGCTGGCGGAGAAGGGGGTCGGGCACGAGTTGGTGCGTGAGAACCCGTGGGAGCGGCGCGACGAGTTCGTCGATTTGAACCCGGCCGGCGAGACCCCGGTGATGGTCGACAAGGACGCCGGGCTGACGCTGATCGGGAGCCAGCCGATCGTCGAATATTTCGACGAGACGGTGGACAAGATGCCGATGATCCACGGCACCGCGGTGCACCGCGCCGAGATCCGCCGGCTGACCCAATGGTTCGACGAGAAATTGTTCCGCGAAGTGGTCGAGCCGCTGATGAATGAGCGGATGAGGAAGCGCTTGGTCAGCCGCGAGAGCCCCGACACCGGCGTGCTGCGCAATGCCATGCGGGTCGCCAACGGGCACCTCGATTATGTCGATTACCTGCTCGACCATCGCCGCTGGCTGGCCGGGCCGGGGCTGAGCCTAGCCGATTTCACCGCGGCGGCGCAGCTGTCGGTGATCGACTATCTCGGCGGGCTCGACTGGCGCGGGCACAAGCAGACCAAGGATTGGTACGCGGTGATGAAGTCGCGGCCGTGCTTCCGCCCGTTGCTCGGCGAGCGGATGGAAGTGATCGTCCCGCCGGCGCATTACGACAAGGTCGATTTCTAGGACCGGCGAGTGGAGGTGCAGATGCTGGCTGCGGGGATACTGGTTGCGATGTTGGGCGTGGCCCAGCCGGCGCGGGGCGAGCCGCCCACTTATCCGGGCGGTGACCGGGCAGTTCGTGCGACCCCGCCGTTCGGCGACGCGCTGGGCGATGCGTGGGAGATGGAGGAGGTCGCCAGCTGGCGCGGCACCTGGCTGCGCCGCGGCTCCAGTCGGATCTTCGATGCCTATTGGGTGCACCCGACCGGCGAGCGCGTCCGCGCCACCCTCGAGATATGGCTCGAGGGGCGCTCGGTGACCGTCGTGCGCCGCCATCCCGGGGGCAAATATTGCCGCTATGACGGGATCATCAGCCCCGACTGGTGGAGCGTCGAGGGCCGCTATACCTGCACCTGGGAGCGCACCCCAATGGCGTGGCGCGCGACCATCGTCCGCCTCGAGCAATCGCTCCCGGCTCTGCTGCGGGAATAATCGCGCACTGCGCCGAGCCGCGCCGGGAACGCGGCGGGCGGAACTATCGCCGCTGCCGGCTTGCGCTATCCTTTCCGCTTTGGCGGGAGGATCGACGTGGCGTGGTGCATTGGGCGGACCGAGGCGGTGGCGGACCCGTTGGGGGCGCGCCTGAAGGCGATGGCCAAGATCCGCGGGCTGGCCAAGCTCGACGATCCCGAGAGCCTGGTCGTGCCGATCCTGCTCGACGCGATATTGATGGCCGAATCCTACCGCGGCGCGCGCCACCAGATTACTTTTCTCGATGAGCTGACGCGCGATGTCGACGCGCTGATCCGCGAGCTCAATCTCGCCGAGAAGAGCGAGGAGTGGGCGGAGAGCTAATCCGCTAAGGCGCGTGGGTCGCCGCTACCAGATAGTTGAGCCGCAGATCCTCGCTCAGGTGGAGGCCGCGGGTGGGTGACCAGGCGATTCCTTCGACGTCGCAGCATTTGAGGCCCGCGGCGGCGAGCATTTGCTTCAATTGCTCGGGCGGAATGAAGGCGTCGAAATCGTGGGTGCCTTTGGGGATGCGGCCGGTGCCCTCTGCAAGCGTGATGGTCAGCAGCTTCGACCACGCGGTGCGGTTGGGGGTCGAGAGGATCATCAGCCCGCCCGGGACGAGGCGCGCGGCGAGCGCGGCGACGAACGCCTGCGGGTCGGCGACATGCTCGATCACCTCGAGGCTGGTGACGAGGTCGAATTTTCCCTGCACATCCTCGACCGCGGCGGCGCGATAATCGATGCTCAGCCCCTGCCCTGCCGCATGGTCGCGGGCCGCTGCGATCAGCTCGGGCGCGGCGTCGATCGCGGTGACGGCCGCGCCGAGGCGGGCGAGCGGCTCGGCAAGCAGGCCGGCGCCGCAGCCGACGTCGAGCGCGCTTTTCCCTTCCAATGGCCGGCGGCTCATTTCGTCGAGCTGCCAGTGCTGGTCGGCGCGGTCGCGGATGTAGCCGAGGCGCACCGGGTTCAATTTGTGCAGCATGGCCGAGGCGCCGTCGGGGTCCCACCAGTCACCCGCCAGCGCGCCGAAGTGCGCGGCCTCGCCGGGCAGGATGCTTGTCTTACTCATCGCGGACTGTCTAACAGGGCGCCGCCTCAAGCCCAAGGACAAGCCGCACCCCGCATGGCCCGTATCGTGATGAAATTCGGCGGCACGTCGATGGCGGGGATCGAGCGCATCCTGAGCGTCGCAGGCCGCGTCAAGCGCGAGGCGGCGGCGGGCAACGAGGTGCTGGTGGTGGTCTCCGCGATGGCCGGTGAGACCGACCGGTTGGTGCAATTGTGCCGCGAGGCGGCGGCGCTCCACGATGCGCGCGAATATGACGTGGTAGTCGCCAGCGGCGAGCAGGTCACCGCGGGGCTGCTGGCGATGACGCTGCAGAACATGGGGGTGCCGGCGCGCAGCTTCATGGGCTGGCAATTGGTCCGCGCCTCGGGCGTTCACGGCAATGCGCGGGTCGAGGCGGTCGAAGGCGCGCTGCTCGACGAGGCGCTCAGGGGCGGCACCGTGGCGGTGATTCCCGGCTTCCAGGGGGTGTCGGACGACGGCCGGCTGGCGACGCTGGGGCGCGGCGGGTCGGATACGTCGGCGGTGGCGATCGCCGCCGGATTGAGCGCCGACCGCTGCGACATCTACACCGACGTCGACGGGGTCTACACCACCGATCCCAGGATCGTGCCGCGAGCGCGCAAGCTCGACGCGATCACCTTCGAGGAGATGCTCGAGCTCGCCGGGGTCGGCGCCAAGGTGCTGCAGACGCGATCGGTCGGGCTTGCCATGCGGGCCAATTTGCCGTTGCGCGTGCTGTCGGCATTCGAGGACGGGCCGGGCACGCGGATCGTTGCCGAACTTTCAGGAGCCGAAATGGAGCACAACCGCATCGCCGGCATCGCCGCCGACAGGAACGAGGCGCGGGTCACGCTGACCGCGATCGCCGACCAGCCTGGCACCGTCGCAGCGGTGATCAGCCCACTCGCCGAGGCCGGGATTTTGGTCGACATGATCGTCCATGCCGCGACGCCGGACCGCGGCTCGAGCGACCTCACCTTCACCGTGCCCCGCGCTAGCCTGGCGCAGGCGATGGCGGTAATCGAGCAGCGCCGCGCTGCAATCGCCTATGCCGATTTGATCCATGACGACGCGGTGGCGAAAGTGAGCATTGTCGGGGTCGGCATCCGCTCCAACCCGGCGCTGGCGGCGAAGATGTTCGAGACGCTCGCCGAGCGCAGCATCAATTTGCTCGCGGTGTCGTCGAGCGAGATCAAAGTCAGCGCGCTGATCGCCGAGGCCGAGCTCGACCTCGCGGTGCGCGTGCTCCACAGCGCGTTCGGGCTCGACGCGGAGCAGGCGGCATGAGCGGGGAAGGATTGATCGCCGAGGCGCGGCCGATGCACGGCGGCGCCGGCCATGCGCGGCTGGCCGAGCTGATGCACCGCGGCACCGAATTCCTGCGGTGCGAGATCGCGATCCTCGGCGGGGCGATGAGCTGGGTGTCGGAGCGCCATCTGGTGTCGGCCATTTCCAACGCCGGCGGGTTCGGGGTGATCGCGTGCGGGGCGATGACCCCCGATTTGCTCGATACCGAGATCGCCGAGACCAAGAAGCGCACAACCAAGCCGTTCGGGGTCAATCTGATCACCATGCACCCGATGCTGTCGGAGCTGATCGACACCTGCGCCAAGCATGAAGTCACCCATGTCGTGCTCGCCGGCGGGCTCCCGCCGGGCGGGGCAATCGACCGCATCAAAGGCGGTGGGGCAAAGCTGGTGTGCTTCGCCCCGGCGCTGAGCCTGGCCAAGAAGCTGACGCGCTCGGGCGCCGACGCGCTGGTGATCGAGGGAATGGAAGCGGGCGGGCACATCGGCCCGGTGGCGACCTCGGTGCTGGCGCAGGAAATTTTACCGCATGTCGCCAAGGACATTCCGGTGTTCGTCGCCGGCGGGATCGGCCGCGGCGAGGCGATCGCGGCGTATCTCGAGATGGGCGCGGTCGGGGTCCAGCTCGGCACCCGCTTCGTGTGCGCGACCGAAAGCATCGCCCACGACAATTTCAAAAAGGCGTTCATCCGCGCTTCGGCGCGCGACGCCATTCCCAGCGTGCAGATCGACCCGCGGCTGCCGGTGATCCCGGTGCGCGCGCTCAAGAATCGCGAAATGGAGAATTTCGCGGCCAAGCAGCGCGAGGTGGCGCAGTTGCTCGACGACGGCGCGATCGCGATGGGCGAAGCGCAATTGCAGATCGAACATTATTGGGCCGGGGCGCTACGCCGCGCGGTGATCGACGGCGATGTCGAGAGCGGATCGGTGATGGCCGGGCAGTCGGTCGGCATGGTGACGCGCGAAGAGCCGGTCGCGAACATCATCACGGAGCTCGCCGACGAGGCCGCGGCGGCACTCGAAAGCCGCGGCTAGCGGGCTCGGTCGACCGTGCCAATTTGAGGCAAAAGAATCTGCGCGCTTTCCCCGCCGCCACCGCCGCGCAAGCTGGCGCCATGAGCACCGAATCGTCTCTCTACGCCGACCGCTGCGAGGAAGAATTGGCGGCCGCCGATCGCGCCGCCTCGCAGGACGAACGGATTGCGCATCTCGAAAAGGCGCTGCGCTTCGGGCTGCTCGCCGCCAAATCGCGCGGGCCCGCCAGGCCGGTCGACATCGAGCAGTGGCGCCGCGAGCGCGAGGGCGCGCGCTAAGCCGATCTCCAACAAGCTAATTGGCGCGGGCCCGCCCCATCTGGTAGCGCTCCGCCATGCCGCTGTCCGCCGCCACATCGTCCGCCCGCGAGATCCTCACCGGTCTCCATGAGGTGATGGCCGCGCGCGGCAATGCCCAGTCCAAGCTCGACCGCGTGGTCGACCTCATCGCCGAGGCGATGAAGAGCGAAGTGTGCTCGATCTATCTGCTGCGCGACAACAAGCTCGAGCTGTTCGCCACCCACGGGCTGCGCAAGGAAGCGGTCCACGTCACCCGGCTCGGGATGGGCGAAGGGCTGGTCGGGACGATCGCCGAGGAAGGGCGCATCCTCAACCTCGCCGAGGCCTCGAGCCATGCCCAGTTCGTCTATCGGCCCGAAACCGGCGAAGAGAGCTTCCACAGCTTCGCCGGGGTGCCGATCGTGCGGCTGGAAAGCCCGATCGGGGTGCTCGCCGTCCAGCACGCCGACCCGCGCCGCTACGAGGAGGTCGAGATCGAGGCGCTGCAGACGGTGGCGATGGTGCTGTCGGAGATGATCGCCGCGGCGCGGCTGACCGACGGCGCGCGGCGCGGTACCCGGCGCGATGCCGGGCCGCTGCGCATCTCCGGGCTCAAGCTGGTCGCCGGCATGGGCAAGGGCGTCGCGGTGTTCCACGAGCCGCGGGTGATCGTCGAGCATACCGTCGCCGAGGACACCGAGGCCGAGCGGGCGAGGGTTTACGCCGCGTTCCGCAAGATGCGCGAGCAGATCGACAACATGACCCGCGAGGCCGAGTTCGGCACCGCCGGCGAGCATGAGGAGATCCTCGAGACCTACCGCATGTTCGCTTATGACGAGGGGTGGTCGCGGCGGATCAACGCGGCGATCGACAGCGGACTGACCGCCGAGGCGGCGATCGAGCGCGTCCAGCAGCGCACCCGAGCGCGGATGCGCGAGATCGACGACCCGCTGCTGGCCGAGCGCATGCACGATCTCGAGGACCTTTCGAACCGGCTGCTCAGGATCGTCTCGGGGCGGATGGGCACCGCCGCCCAGACCGGGCTCAACCGCGACACCGTGCTGATCGCGCGCAACCTGGGACCCGCCGAATTGCTCGAGTACGACCGTCGGCGCCTAAAAGCGGTGCTGCTCGAGGAAGGCTCGCTGACCGCGCACATGACGATCGTTGCGCGGGCGATGGGCGTGCCGGTGGTCGGCCGGCTGTCCGACATCCGCCACAGCGTCAACGACGGCGAACTGGTGCTGGTCGACGGCGACAACGGCAGCGTGATCATCCGCCCCAACCGCCCGCTGGCAACCGGCTTCGACCACCGCATGGCGCTCAGCAACAAGCGCCGCGCGCAATATGCGGTGATCCGCTCGCTGCCCGCGGTGACCACCGACGGGGTGCAGGTCAGCGTGATGGTCAATGCGGGCCTCGCCGAGGATGCCGCCAGCCTCGAATTGACCGGCGCCGACGGGATCGGGCTGTTTCGCACCGAATTCCAGTTCCTCGTCTCCGCGACGCTGCCCGGCCGCGAGCGCCAGCAGCGGCTGTACACCAAGGTGCTGGAAAGCGCGGGCGACCGCCCGGTGGTGTTCCGCACCGTCGACATCGGCGGCGACAAGGCGCTGCCCTATCTGTCGGACGTCCGCGACAAGGCCGAGAACCCGGCGATGGGGTGGCGCGCGCTACGGCTCTCGCTCGACCGCTCGACGCTGATGCGGGCTCAGGCGCGGGCGCTGATCGAGGCGTCGGCGGGGGGCGTGCTCAGGGTGATGTTCCCGATGATCTCCGAGCCGTGGGAGTATGAGCAGGCGCGCGGGCTGTTCGAGGACCAGCTCGAATGGGCGCGCAAGGCCAAGCGCAAATTGCCGTCGCGGGTCGAGTTCGGGGCGATGCTCGAAGTGCCGGCGCTGGCCGAGATGCTCGACCAATTGCTGCCGCGCATCGATTTCCTGTCGATCGGCACCAACGACTTGACCCAATTCCTGTTCGCCGCCGACCGCGCTGACCCGCGCTTGGCCGAGCGCTACGACTGGTTGAGCCCGGCGATCCTGCGCTTCTTGAAACGGGTGATCGACGCCGCGCGCGCGGCCGGGGTGCCGGTGCGGCTGTGCGGCGAGATGGGCGGGCGGCCGCTGGAGGCGATGGCGCTGATCGGGCTCGGCGCCGACGGCCTGTCGATCACCCCGGCGGCGGTCGGCCCGGTCAAGGCGATGGTCCGCTCGCTCGACGCCTCGGCAATCCGCGCGCGGATGCAGAATTTGCTCGACAAGCCCCCGCGCGACATGCGCAAGGCATTGACCGACTGGGCGCGGCGCCACGGCGTCGTGATCGGCTGATCGGCGGTTGACAGCATCGCGGCGGCCTTCGACAACGACCGCTCGGCGCGGCGTCAAAAAAGGGCCTTGGATGGACGAGACGGACGACATCGGCATGACCCCGGTCGGCGAGCAACTGCGCGCCGCGCGCGAGGCCAAGGGCATGGACCTGGAAGACGTCGCCAGCCAGACCCGAATTCCGCGCCGCCACCTGGAAAGCATCGAACTGGGCGAATGGTCGCGGCTTCCCGCGCCGACCTACACTCTCGGGTTCGCCAAGAGCTACGCCACCGTCGTCGGGCTCGACCGCGTCGCCATCGGCGACCAATTGCGGGCCGAGATGGGCGGCACCCGCGCCGCGCCCGCCGCCGCCGAACTGTTCGAGCCGAGCGACCCCGCGCGGACCATGCCCAAATGGCTGGTGTTCGGCGCGATCGCCGCGATCCTGGCGCTGGTGCTGGTGATGTCGTGGCTGAGCAACCGCTCGCTCGAGGACGACGCCGCGCCGGCCGAGGAAGCGCCCGTGGCGGCCGCCGAACCCGGACCAGCCGTCGCGCCGTCCCCTGCCCCGGCGGCGGCCGGCGGCCCGGTCGTGATCACCGCCAACGAGCAGGTGTGGATCCAGGTCAAGGACGGCGGATCGGTGATCAAGGCCGGGCTGCTCGAGGCCGGGCAAAGCTTCGAGGTCCCGGCCACCGCCAAGGCGCCGATGCTGACCACCGGCAAGCCCGAGGCGCTGCGCATCGCGGTCGGCACTGCCGACGCGCCGTCGGTCGGCCCGCCCGCCACCACCGTCACCAACGTCAGCCTGCTCGGGGCAGATTTGATGCGCGGACCGGCCGCTGCGGCGCCGCCCACGGCGACTCCGCCGGCCCAATAGGGATTCATCGCGGCGAAAGCTGCCGTCGGGCACGCTGCGCCATCGCCAAACCACCCGTGGGGGACCCGCATGCACTTCAAACTCCTCGCCAGCGCCGCGGCGGCAACGGCCCTGGCGCTCGGCGCGGCCCCCGCCGCCGCCCAGCGCGTCGCCACCCCCGAGCAGCGTATCGAGCGGCTCGAAAAGCAGGTCCGCCAGGTCCAGCGCCAGGTGTTCCCGCGCGGCGAGCCGGCCGACAGCGCCGGTTTCTCCGACGAGCCGGCGGCGACCCAGACCTCGGTCCGCAACCTCGACCAGAGGCTGGCCACGCTCGAGCGCCAATTATCCGAAATTTTGCGCACCGCGGAGGAGAGCGGCCATCGCGCCGCGGTGCTCGAGGCCGAGCTAGCGCGGGTCAAGGCCGACCAGGACAGCCGCCTGCGCGCGCTCGAGACCGCCGCCGCGGCCGCGCCCCCGGTGGCGACCACGACCGTCATCAATCCGCCCGTCACCACGACCCGCCCGCGCGCCGATCCGGTGACCGTATCACGGCCGCCGGTGACGCCGGGTCCGGCGACCACCGTCCCGGCCGCCGAGGACCCCGCCGAGATCGCTTACGACGAAGGCTACCAGCTGTGGCGCACCGGGCGCTACGACGCCGCGATCACCTCGCTGCGCGCATTCACCTCGGCTTACCCCAAGCACCGCCGCGCGAGCTGGGCCAACAACCTCGTCGGGCGCGCCTTGCTCGACAAGGGCGAGGCGCGCGCCGCGGCCGATGCCTTGCTCGCCAACTACCGCACCAACCCGCGCGGCGAGCGCGCCGCCGACAGCCTCTATTATCTCGGCCAGGCGCTGATCAAACTCGGCCAGCCGGGCCAGGCGTGCAAGGCTTATGCCGAGCTCGAGGAAGTGTATGGCGCCTCGATGCGCGGCGAGCTGCGCACCTTGCTGCCCAGCGCCAAGGCCGAGGCCAAGTGCGGCTGAAAACAGCTGACGTAACCCACGCCCGTTCGGGCTGAGCCGGCTGAAGCCCTGCCTTTCTCAGGCCAACGAAGCTAAGGACAGCCCTTCGACGAGCTCAGGGCGATCGGATTTTGAAGATGGCAGAGCCTGCCGGCACGGTCGCCAATCGTTTCGCCGCCGATCTCGATGGCCTCATCGACCGCGGCGCGCGGCTCGGGGTGGCGGTTTCCGGCGGGCCGGACAGTCTTGCGCTGCTGCTGCTGGCGACGGCCGCCCGGCCCGGAGCGGTGGAGGCGGCGACCGTCGATCACGGATTGCGCCCCGCAGCCCGCGCCGAGGCCGAGCAGGTTGGCGCGATTTGTGGACAGCTCGGCGTTCCCCACCGCACGCTGGCTATCGACTGGAGCGATCCTCCGGCCGCCAACCTCCAGGCACGCGCCCGCGCGGCGCGCTATGCCGCGCTGGGAGAGTGGGCGCAGGAACGGGCGCTGGCGGCGGTGGCGACCGCCCACCACCTCGACGACCAGGCCGAGACGCTGCTGATGCGGCTCGCGCGCGGCTCGGGGGTCGGCGGGCTGGCCGGGGTGCAGGCCAAACGCCAGCTGTGCGAGGGCGTGATGCTGGTGCGGCCGCTGCTCGGCTGGCGCCGCGCCGAGCTCGGCGAAATCGTCGCCGCCGCCAGGCTCGAACCGGTCGACGACCCGAGCAACCGCGACGACCGCTTCGACCGCACCCGCGTGCGCGCGTTGCTCGCCGACACGGAGTGGCTCGACCCTACCCGTCTCGCCGCCGCTGCCGGACATCTGCGCGACGCCGAGCAGGCGCTTGAATGGGCAGCGAGCCGTGAACTCGCGCAGCGCCGCTCGATCGAGGGCGAAACGCTGGTCCTCGACCCCGCGGGCCTCCCGCGCGACCTGCGCCGCCGCTTGCTGCTGGCCGGGATTGCGGCGCTTGGCGGCGAGGAGCCGCCTGGCCCCAAGCTGACCGCCGCGCTCGATGCGCTCGACGCGGGCGCGACGACGACGCTGGCCGGGCTCAAGCTGGTGGGGGGTGCGGCGTGGCGGCTGTCGCCCGCGCCGCCGCGGCGCAAGACCTAGCGCAGCACCATCGTGTCGCCGCGGATTTCGACCGAGGCGAAGCGGCTGAGGAAGCTCTGGCCGAGCAGCGATTGGCCGCCGGTATCGAGGACGATGGCCGGCATCCGTTCCGCGGTGGTCCCGCCGAGGCTGACCCGGTCGAGCGTGACGAATTCGCCGCGCACTTCGCCGGCGGCGCCCTGGCCGACCACGGTGGGCATGCCGATCGACACGCCGAGGCCGGCGCGACGCGCGTCGTCGCGGGTCAGCGCGATGCCGGTGGCGCCGGTGTCGACCAGGAACCGCACGTTCTGCCCGTTGATCTGGGCGTCGGCGTAGAAATGGCCGTTGCCCTCGCGCCGGAGCTCGATCACCCCGCTTTGCCCTGACGAACTGCTGCTGCCGCTGCTGCTGTCGGCGCGGCGCGCGGCGAGCCTGGCGCTAGAAGATTCGGAGAATGTGCCCGGAGCGGCCGAGTCGGCCTGGTCAGGCCGCGAAGACGGGCCGCTCGGCAGCATCGCGCCGAATAACCCGCCGATCAGGATGACAATGAGGTACGCCCGAGCCATCCCTCAGGGATTAATCGGGCAAGGTAAATAAACGTTGAATTGCAGCGCTTCGCCGCCGCGGCGGCACTGCTTACGCTTCATTTACCCGGGTCGGTTAATCTCCACCCCGGTCTGGAATTGCGTGAGGCAGTGATGAGCTATTCGTTATATGGAGCTGTCGGAGCGATCGGCTTTATCGCCGTGGTCACCGGCTATGCGGCGGTCAACCGCACGATGAATTACACCCCGGCCAAGGCCAGCGTGTTCCTGATCGACCGGCAGTGCAACTTCGACCGCCAATATGACGACGGCAAGCGCGAGAAGGTCACCCAATCGTGCACCGCGACCGACGAGTTCAAGGCGCTCGCCGCGGCGCCCAAGGGCAAGCGGGCCAAGGACGTCGACGGCAAGGCGGTGGTCAAGATCAGCTACACCGCGCCGCAGGACGGCAGCTACCAGACCGCCGAGCTGCGCTACGATGGCCGCGACGAGCGATTTTATTCGCTCAAGGCCGGCGACCAGATCGACATCATGGTCAGCAACGAGGACCCGTCGAAGGTCACCACCTAGGCGGTTCGCGCCGCCGCCGTTCACCCGCCCCTCAGGCCGCATTGTTATTGAGGCCGGAGCGACTATTTTAGGGCGTGGCCAGCGCGGCCGCGGCGAGGAGCGACAATGAACGAGAAGAAACCGACCAGCCCGTGGGCGAAAAGCCTGATGATCTGGGCCGGCGTCCTGTTCGGCCTCGTGCTGTTCGTGCAGATGATCGACGGTGGCACCCGCGCCAGCGCCGGCGACCCGATCGCTTATTCCGAGTTCGTGCGCCAGGTCGACGAGGGCAATGTCCGCTCGGTGACGATGAACACCTCGCCCGCCGGCAACACCGTGATCAGCGGCAAATTGGCCAATGGCAGCGCGTTCCGCAGCACCGCGCCGGGCGACGCCCAGGTGTCCGACAAATTGATCCAGCGCGGCGTCGCGGTGCAGGTCAAGGCCGAGGAGCAGTCGAGCTTCTGGCTGATCCTGCTCTACCAGTCGCTGCCGTTCCTGCTCATCCTCGGCATCAGCTTCTTCATCATGCGCCAGATGCAGAAGAACGCCGGATCGGGCGCGATGGGCTTCGGTAAAAGCCGCGCCCGCATGCTCACGCAGAAGGAAGGCCGGGTGACCTTCGCCGACGTCGCCGGGATCGACGAAGCGCGCGAGGAGCTCGAGGAGATCGTCGAATATTTGAAAGACCCGGGCAAGTTCGCGCGATTGGGCGGCAAGATCCCCAAGGGCGCGCTGCTGGTCGGCTCGCCCGGCACCGGCAAGACCCTGCTCGCGCGCGCCATCGCGGGCGAGGCGGGCGTGCCGTTCTTCACCATTTCGGGCTCCGACTTCGTCGAGATGTTCGTCGGCGTCGGCGCCAGCCGCGTCCGCGACATGTTCGACCAGGCCAAGAAGTCCGCGCCGTGCATCGTGTTCATCGACGAGATCGACGCGGTCGGCCGCCACCGCGGCGCCGGGCTCGGCAACGGCAATGACGAGCGCGAGCAGACCCTCAACCAGCTGCTGGTCGAGATGGACGGGTTCGAGGCCAATGAGGGCATCATCATCATCGCCGCGACCAACCGCCCCGACGTGCTCGACCCGGCGCTGCTGCGCCCGGGCCGCTTCGACCGCCAGGTGATCGTGCCGCGCCCCGACATCGACGGGCGCGAGCAGATTCTCGCGGTGCACATGCGCAAGGTGCCGCTGGCGCCCGATGTCGACCCGCGGGTGATCGCGCGCGGCACCCCGGGCTTCTCCGGCGCCGACCTCGCCAACCTCGTCAACGAGGCCGCCTTGCTCGCCGCCCGCCGCGGCAAGCGGCTGGTCGCGATGAAGGAGTTCGAGGAGGCCAAGGACAAGGTCATGATGGGCACCGAGCGGCGCTCGATGGTGATGACCGAGGACGAGAAAAGGATGACCGCCTATCACGAGGCCGGTCACGCCGTGGTCGCGCTCAACGAGCCCGCGTCCGACCCCATCCACAAGGCGACGATCATTCCGCGCGGCCGCGCGCTGGGCATGGTCATGCGCCTGCCGGAACGCGACAATTATTCGTATCATCGCGACAAGATGTACGCCAACCTCGCGGTGGCGATGGGCGGCCGCGTCGCCGAGGAAGTGGTGTTCGGCTACGACAAGGTCAGCTCGGGCGCGTCGTCCGACATCAGCTACGCGACCGGCCTCGCGCGCGACATGGTCACCCGCTGGGGGATGTCGGACGCCTTGGGCCCGCTGCAATATGCCGAGGCCGACGAGGAAGTGTTCCTCGGCTATTCGGTCAACCGCCAGAAGAACATGTCGAACGAGACGGCGCAGGCGATCGACAAGGAAATCCGCCGCGTCGTCGAGCAGGGCTATGAGCGCGCCAAGACCGTGCTGACCGACCATCGCGAGGACCTCGAGACGCTGGCCAAGGCGCTGCTCGAATATGAGACGCTGTCGGGCGACGAGATCAAGACCGTGCTCGAGGGCGGGTCGATCGACCGGGGCGGCTCGAGCAAGCCGTCGCTGCCGACCGCCGGCTCGTCGATCCCCAAGTCGCGCCGCAAGCCGCAGGGCCTGGGCGGCGCGGCGCCGGCCGGGGCGTGACAGCGCTGCAAGCCGCGGTTCATCGGCGGTCGGCCACGCTTTCCCTAGCCGGGGAGAGTTGCGATGCTTAAATCGATGATGATCGGGGTGGCGATGGCGGTGTTTCCTGCCAGCGCCGCATTCGCCCAGGCGATGCCGGTCGCCGACTTTCTGGCCAAGGTCGAGGCGCTCGAGAAGCTTGGCCCGCTGGCGGCGGTTTCCCCCGAACTGGGCCTGCTCAAGGCGGAGATCGGCAACAGCTCCAAGGCGGTTCGCGCCGACCAGATTGCCGCCGACAAGGCCGGGCGCAAGCTCGCCTATTGCCTGCCGGCCAAGGCTTCGATGACGAGTGAGGAACTGGTCGCTTATTTCGTCTCGATCCCCGCAGCGGAGCGGACAATATCGGTCGGCCAGGCCTTCCGCGGGTTCGTGACGCAGAAATACCCGTGCAAGGGCTAGGGGGCGCGGCCGCTTAGTCGAACAGGCCGAGGCCGACCAGCAGGACCAGGAACAGCAAGGTCGCGGCCATTGCGAACACGGTCAGAAGGACGGTCCGCCATATCGCGCCGGCGCGGGTAAGCTCGTACGTGCCGCGCAGCTGGCGGTACATGTGGATCGGCGGAATCAGCATCGCCATTCCCGCCACGGCGGGCGTCACCATCCCGACCAGCACCGCGGCGACCACCAGCAGGGTCATGAAGGCCAGCGAGTAAGTGACGAACACGGCGTGGTCGTTGAGCGTGAAGCGGCGGCTGAGCGGGAACAGCAGCCACAGCAACGGCACCGACAGCGGGATCAGCAGCCAGCTGAATTTGTAGGCGTTGGTGCGCAGCTTATAGAGCAAAAGCTCGGGGTTGGACCCCGCCTTCTCGATCGGCCGGCGCAGCCAGCCGGGCATGTCGCCCGACATCTGGACGTTGCGGGCGACCTGGATGTTGCGCCCCGAAAGCCCGTTCAAGGCGGCCAGCTCGGTGCGCGCCTCGGCCAGCCTGCTGTCGAGATCGGCCGTTGGCACACCCGCCGCGGCGGCGGCCTGGCGCTCGCGGTCGAGGCGGGCCACGGTCTGCTCGGTTTCGGCGAGCGAGCGCGATATGTCGGCGCGGCCTTGCGGAGTGGTGACCAAAGTGCCGGTCGCGGTGAGCACTGCGAACATCATAAAGACCGCGAACAGGAACAAGGCGATCGGCGAGATGAAGCGCGCGCGCTGGCCGTCGATGTAGCGCCGGGTCAGCTCGCCCGGGCGCCACGCCAGCAGCGGCAGCGTGTGCCACAGCTTGCCTTCGAAATGGAGCACGCCGTGGGCGAGGTCGTGCCAGAACGCGCCCAATGTGCGGTGGACGTGGGCGCGCTGGCCGCAGCAATGGCAGAAATCGCCGACCAGGGCGCAGCCGCAATTGAGGCACGCGCGCTCGTGGGTGTGGCTGTCGTCCGCCTCGCTGACCGCCTCGGTTTCCGCCATTTGATCCCCCCAACGCCAGCATATTAGGTGCCGCCCTGCCCTCATGCTAGCCGGTTGCGGCGATGAAGCGCATCGGACTCCTCGGCGGCTCGTTCAACCCGGCGCATCGCGGCCACCGCCGCGCCAGCCTCGCCGCGCTCGACGCGCTCGGGCTCGACGAAGTGTGGTGGCTGGTATCGCCGGGCAACCCGCTCAAGCCTCAAAAAAGCATGGCGCCGTTCGCCGCGCGGCTCGCTTCGGCGCGGGCGATGGCGCGGCGCGCGCCGATCCGGGTGAGCGATTTCGAAGCGCGCGCGGGCACCCGCTTCACCGCCGACACGGTGCGCCTGCTGCTCCGCCGCGAGCGCCGGCGGCGGTTCGTGTGGCTGATCGGCGCCGACACGCTAAGCGACTTTCACCGCTGGAAAAACTGGCGCGGGCTGGCGCGCATGGTGACGATTGCGGTGATCCCCCGCCCGGGGTATGATGGCCGTGCCCGAGCGGCACGCGCGATGGGCTGGCTGCGAAGGTTTGTCCGCCCTTCGAGCCAGGCGAAACGATGGACGGAGTGGAGTGCACCGGCGATCTTGATGCTTCGCCTGCCGCCCGACCCGACCTCCGCGACCGCCATCCGCGCGCTCAACCCCAATTGGCACCGCCGCACCATGCCGCCGCCCGGCGCCGCGAAATCCTCACGCCCAAGGAGCCGACTTGCCCGATCGCCCCACTAACAGCGCAGCCGCCGGCCGCGAGCCGCTCGGCGTCGATGATCTCCACCAGCTCGTGCTCAAATCGCTCGACGACGACCAGGCGGTCGAAGTGGTGTCGATCCCGCTCGAGGGCAAATCGAACATTGCCGACCATATGGTGATCGCCTCGGGCCGCTCGACCCGCCAAGTCGCCTCGATGGCGGCGAAATTGTCCGAGCGGATCAAGGAGCGCCGCGGCCGCGCGCCGCGGCTCGAGGGGCTGCCCGCCGCAGACTGGGTGCTGGTCGACGCCGACGACGTGATCATCCACCTGTTCCGCCCCGAGGTGCGCTCGTTCTACAACCTCGAACGGATGTGGGCGTTCGGCGACGACGCCCCCAAGACCGCGGGCGCCGCGCCGGCCGGCTGAGGCATTGCTGCTGCACATCGTCGCGCGCGGCAAGATCGGCCGCTCGCCCGAGGCCGAGCTGGTCGAGCGCTACGTCAAGCGCATCGCGTGGCCGGTGAAGATGACCGAACTGCCCGACAGCGGGGGCACGATCCCTCCCCTCCCCGCCAACAGCGTTTCGATCCTGCTCGATGAGCGCGGTGAGGCGCTCGGCTCGGTGGCGCTGGCGAAGAAGCTCGAGGCGTGGCGCGACGGCGGCAAGCGCGAGGCGCGCTTCACGATCGGCGCCGCCGACGGGCATGGTGATGCCGAGCGGGGCGCGGCCGACCTGTTGCTGTCGTTCGGCGCGGTGACCTGGCCGCATCTGCTCGCCCGCGCCATGCTCGCCGAGCAATTGTTTCGCGCGACATCGATCCTTGCGCACCACCCCTATCACCGCGAAGGGTGAGCGATGGCGCGCTTCGCCCTCCTCGCCCTGTTGTTGCTGATCGCCGGCGCCAGTGCGCCGCGCGTGGCCGACGCCGAGCCGCTCGACGTCGAACTGAAACGCGCGCGCGCCGAGGCGGCTGCCGCCGACGCCGCGGCGCGCCGGTTCGAGGCTGAGGCGGCGAAGGCACGGGGCGAAGCTGCGAAGCTGCGCGCCGAGCAGGGCGCCGCGGCCGAGGCGATCGCCGCCGCCGAAGCGCGGATCAGTGCCGCCGATGCGCAATTGAAGATGGTTTCGGCGACGCTTGCCGCGCGGCGCCAGCGGCTGCTGCGCGAGCAGGCGCCCGCGAGTGGGTTGCTGGCCGGGCTGGCGACGATGGCGCAGCGCCCGCCGCTGCTCGCGATCCTCGACCGCGGCACCGCCGAGGAGTTTGTGCGTGTGCGCCTGCTGCTCGACAGCACGCTGCCGGTGATCCGCCGGCGCACGGCGGCGCTGGCGGCGGAAATCGGGCGTGGGCGGCGGCTCGAGCAGGCGGCGGTGGATGCCCGCGCCGCATTGGTCGCCGGGCGCGACGAATTGGCCGCCAAGCGCCAGGCGTTTGCCGAACTCGAGGCCAAGGCGCTGCTGGCGGCCGAGCGCAGCGGGGGCGCGGCGCTCGGCGCTGGCGATGTCGCTTTGGCGATGGAAGAGGAAAGCGAGCGCTTGACCTCGGCATCGAGCAGCGGGCGCGGGGCGGCGCGGCGGGCGGCCGAGCTGGCCCGACTCGGCCCCGCCCCGCCGCGGCCGTTCCGTGCCGAGGGCGGCGCGTCCCCGCCGGCGATCGCGTATTCGCTGCCGGCCGCCGCACCGGTGACCGACGGGTTCGGCTCGGTCAGCACCAGCGGCATTCGCTCGCGGGGGATCACGCTGGCCACCGCGCGCGGCGCCGCGCTGACCGCGCCGGCCGCCGGCACCGTGGCGTTCGCCGGCCCGTTCCGCGAGCATGACGGGATCATCATCATCGACCATGGCGGCGGCTGGATCAGCCTGATCGCCAACGCCGCCACCCCGCTCGAGCGCGGCGCCAAGGTGCGCCGGGGCGAGCCGCTCGGCCGCGCGCTGGGGCCGATCAGCGTCGAATTGTCCCGACACGGGCAGCGGCTGTCGCCCGCTCTCATCGCAGGTTCATCTCAAACGCTGTCAAATCGCGCCAAGAGCGGTTAATCTGCGCTGCGAACCTTTCGGGACGATCGACATGACATTGACGCGCACCCTGCTTCCCCCTTTGGCCCTGGTTGGCGCGCTGGCGCTGGTGCCGGTCACGGCAAGCTCGCTGGCGGCCGCCGACGTCGCCAATTACGAAGAGCTCGAGACGTTCATGAGCGTCTATGAGCGGGTCAAGGCGTCCTATGTCGACAAGGTCGACGACCACACTTTGATCAAGGGCGCGATCGACGGCATGCTCGCCTCGCTCGACCCGCATTCGTCGTACGCCGAGGAATCGGACTTCGACGCGCTCAGGACCACCACCGACGGCAATTACGGCGGGCTCGGGATCAGCGTCTCGACCGAGGACGGCGCGGTCAAGGTGATCGCCCCGACCGAGGACACCCCGGCATGGCGCGCGGGAATCAAGGCCGGCGACTACATCACCCACATCAACAGCGAGCTGCTGTACGGCCTGGCGCTCGACGAAGCGGTCGAGAAGATGCGCGGCGCGCCGGGCTCGGGGATCAAGCTGACCATCGTCCGCCCCGGCCGCGACAAGCCGTTCGACGTCTCGCTGATCCGCGAGCGGATCGAGCTCAGGCCGGTCAAATGGGAGATCAAGGACGGCGTCGGGATCATCAACATCAACACCTTCGCGGGCAACACCGGCGACGCCACCAAGGCGGCGCTGCTGGCGATCGACAAGGCCACCGGCGGCAAGCCGATCGGCTATGTCGTCGACCTGCGTTCCAACCCCGGCGGGCTGCTCGACCAGGCGGTCGACGTCAGCGACGCCTTCCTCGAGCGCGGCGAAATCGTCTCCCAGCGCGGGCGCGAGGCCAACGACATCGAGCGCTACTACGCCAAGCCCGGCGACATGGCGCGCGGGCTGCCGGTGATCGTGCTGGTCGACGCGGGCAGCGCCTCGGCAGCGGAAATCGTCGCCGGCGCGCTGCAGGACCACCGCCGCGCGTTGGTGATGGGCGAGCGCAGCTTCGGCAAGGGCAGCGTCCAGACCGTGGTCCAGACCGGGCCCAAGAGCGCGCTCAGGCTGACCACCGCGCGTTACTACACGCCGTCGGGCAAATCGGTTCAGGCGGGCGGGATCGACCCCGATATCCGCGTGCCGCAATTGTCCGACCCCGACTACAAGGACCGTCCGCGGGTGCGCGAGGCGGACCTCCGCCGCCACCTGGTCAGCCAGAGCGGCGCCGACGACAAATTGCTCGAGCAGGACGACGACACCGTCGACCCGCGCTTTGCCTACACCACCGCCGAATTGGAGAAGAAGGGGGTCAAGGACTTCCAGCTCGATTATGCGGTGAAGACGCTCAAGCGGCTGGCCGCGGGCGCGACGACGCGGATCGCGGCGACCGGCGGGCAGGCCAAGTCACGCCGCTAGACCGATGACCGAGCAAGTGTTGCCAATGACGCGGGCCGGCCGGTCGAGCCCCGAGCTGGGGCGGCTGATCGCCGTGCTGCTGCCGCTCGGCCTGCTCGGCGGGGCGCTGGGGTCGGAATATCTCGGCGGGCTGGTGCCGTGCGAGATGTGCTGGTGGCAGCGCTACCCGCACGGGGTGGCGATCGTGCTCGCGGGGCTGGCATTCACCGCCCCGGCCGAAGTGCAACGATCGCGCATCCTGACCCTGTTGGCAGCCGCCGCAATCGCCGTCTCGGGCGCGATCGGCGTCTATCATACGGGGGTCGAGCTGGGTGTTTTCGAGGGCCTGACGACGTGCGCGACGACCGCGGCCGGCGCCAGCAACGCCGACCTCCTGAAAGCCATCGTCAACACGCCGCTGGTGCGCTGCGACCAGGTGCAGTTCGCGTTCCTCGGCATTTCGATGGCGGGATGGAATGCCATTCTTTCGCTCGGCGGCGCGGCAGCGATCGCCGTGCTGACGCTGGGCAGACGCCGCGCATGACCGCGTGGCGCCCGGGCGACCGGCGGCCCGACGCGGCAGCCATGCTGCGCGTCAACCAGGCCGGCGAATATGGCGCGACGCGGATCTACGCCGGGCAGTTGGCGGTGCTGCGGCGCAATTCGCATGCCGCCAAGCTGATCGCGCGCATGGCGGCGCAGGAAGAGCGCCACCTGACGCGCTTCAATACGCTGATGGCGCAGCGGCGGGTGCGGCCGACCGCGCTGCAGCCGGTGTGGAACGTGGCCGGCTTCGCGCTGGGCGCGGCGACCGCCTTGCTGTCCGAGCAAGCGGCGATGGCGTGCACCGAGGCGGTCGAGACCGAAATCGACCGCCACTACGGCGCCCAGCTCGATGAGCTCGGCGAGGACGATCCGGAATTTGCCGCCGACATCGCCGCGTTCCGCGCCGAGGAGCTCGAGCATCGCGACACCGCGCGCGAGGCCGGCGCCGGCGAGGCCATCGGATACCCCGTATTGACCGCGACGATCCGTGCCGCCTGCAGGGTGGCGATCGGCCTGTCGAAGCGGATTTGAGGAACCACCCGCGGCGCTCGCCCGCTATAGGCATCGACCAGAGGATTAGTGACAATGACCAAGACCGCTTCCGTTTTCGCCGCGATCGGGCTCGCCGCCGGGCTCGCCGCGCTGCCCGCGCCGGCCACCGCCCAGGCCGACAACGTCAACGAGATCATCGTCTACGGCAGCGACCCGTGCCCTCGCTCGACCGACGACGAGGTGGTGGTGTGCGCGCGCAAGCCCGAGAGCGAGCGCTACCGCATCCCCGAGCGGCTGCGTACCGGCGGCGCGCGCCAGACCCGCGAGGCGTGGGCCAACAAGGCGAAAAGCTTCGAGACGGTCGGCGCGAGCGGGATCAACAGCTGCTCGGCGGTCGGGCCGGGCGGGCACACTGGCTGCCTCAAGAACATCATCGATCAGGCCCGCGCCGAGTCGCGCGAGTCGGAGGTCGAGAACACCGCGCCGGAGCAGTAAAGCTCAGGCTTTCGCTTTCTCCGCCGCGATCCAGGCGTCGATCTGCGTTTCGAGCGCGTCGAGCGGGACCGCGCCCTGGCCGAGCACCGCGTCGTGGAAGCGGCGCAGGTCGAATTTTTGCCCCAGCGCTTTCTCCGCCCGAGCGCGCAGCTCGCGGATCTTGAGCTCGCCGAGCTTGTAAGCGAGCGCCTGGCCGGGGTTGGCGATGTAGCGGTTGACCTCGGCCTCGATATTGGCGGCGGACAGCGCCGAATTGTCGGTCATGTAATCGATCGCTTGCTGCTTCGACCAACCCTTGGAGTGAAGCCCGGTGTCGACCACCAGGCGGGTCGCGCGCCACATCTCGTAGCTCAGGCGTCCCATGTCCTTGGCCGGGGTGTCGTACAGCCCCATCTCGATCCCGAGCCGCTCCGAGTACAGCCCCCAGCCCTCGACGAAGGCGGTGAAGAAGGTGCCGTCGCGGCGCCATTGGGGCAGCGGCAGTTCCTGCTGGAGCGCGATCTGATGGTGGTGGCCGGGGACCGCCTCGTGCACCGACAGCGGCGGGATTTCCCACAGCGGGCGCTGGTCGAGCTTCGAGGTGTTGACGTAATAGACGCCGGCGATGCCGCTCTCGGGCGAGCCCTGGTTGTAATACGCGGTGGTGGTGCCTGGCGCGATCTCGGCCGGGACTTCGCGGATCCCGTACGGCAGCCGCGGCAGCAGCGTGAACAAGGTCGGCATCTTGCCGTCGATCTTCTTGAGCTCGCGCGCCGTCGCCTGCATCAATTCCTCGGGCGTCTTGGCGTAATATTTGGGGTTGGTGCGCATGTCGGCGATCATCGCCTCGCGGCTCGGGAAGCCGGCCTTCTTCGCGACCTCGACCATCTCGGCGCGGACGCGTTTGACTTCGCTCAGGCCGAGCGCGTGGATGTCGTCCGCGTTGCGCGTGGTGGTGGTGAACTGACGGATGCGGAAATTGTAGAACGCCTTGCCGTTGGGGAGGTCCGCCATCGCGACAGATTTCGCGCATTTGGGGGCGTAGTCGGTGCGGTACCAGGCGGCGTGGCGGGCGTAGGCTGCGCGTAAATCGCCGCCGATCAGCGCCTTGGCGCGGGCCTGCAGCGCTGACCATTCCGAGGCGGACAGGAACGCAGGCTTGGCCGCGGCAAACGGGGCGTAGAGGCGCGACCGCGTGGGGTCGGCGGGAATCACCCCGGTGATGCTGTCCTCGAACCCGCCCATCGCGTCGCACGGCAGGACATAGCCCTCGGCCAGCGCGCGCGCGCTGATGCGCAGCGCCTCATCGTTGTAGGCGGGGTATTTGGCGAGGCGCGCGAGGTAATTGTCGTAATCGGCGCGGGTGCGGAAGGTGAGGAAATTGGACAGGCCGGCGAGCGTTTGGTGCCAGCCCTCGCGGTTGGTGAACAGCATCATCCGCTGGCCAAAGCGGTTGGCCTCGATCGCCTCCTCCAGCGTGCGCTTGAAGATCGCGTGGTTGACCCGGTCGGCGGGAGACAGTGCGGCGACCGGGATCGCATTGAGCTGCGCCAGATAGGCGCCGTATTGCGCGGCAATGCGGTCCTGCGCGGCGAGGCTGATGTCGCCCAATTCGGCGTCGTAGCGCTTGTCGCCGAGGATCGACGCATTGATCGGGTTCTCGCGCAGCACGAACGCCCAGTAAGCGTCGGTCAGCGCCTTGAAGTCGTCGGCCGGCGCGGCGGCGGCGGGCGCGGCGAGCGCGAGCGACGCGGCGGCGGCCAGCGCGAATGTCAGTGTACGCATCGAAGCAATCCCCCGTGGTTCAAGGGGACGATAACCGGGCGGCGGCGCGGCGCAACGGCGTTTCGACTAAAGCTGGTTGTCGCCCTTGTCGCGCAGCATGGCGATGGCGGCGGCGATCATCCACGCGCTCTGCGGGAACACCACCCACGGCATGGTCGTGGTCTCGGGCGAAAAGCGCCCGCTCAGCTGCCACAGCAAGGGATAGACGCCGACCACGATGCCCGCCGCTCCGAGCACGCGCCGGCGGCGCCACAGCGCCCAGCCAAACAGCATCAGCGCGAGCGACAGGAAGGCGACGTGGACCTGGGCGAAGCCGCGGTTGGTTGCGACCGCGACCTGGACCGCCGCGGGCATCTGGTCGAGCGTCATCGGGCGCGGGTGGCGCGTGGGCTGGTGCGGCGTCGCCGCGAACGACGCGCGGGCTGCGACGGGAGTGACCCAGTTGCTGATCACCGCGGCGTTGGCGGTCAGCATCATCGCCAGCGCCGCCAGCACCAGCGCCAGCCGCACCGGGGCGCGGGCGAGGCCGATCCATTCGGCCATCTGCCACATTCCGAGCACCATCAGCGGCACCGCGACCAAAGCAGTGCCGTGGATCAGCTGCGACAGAGTGAAAGGGCCGAGCATGGGGTGCGCATCGACGTGCGCGGGGTGGAAGGCGAACACCAGCATCGCCAGCGCCGCGCCCGATATCAGCGCCCATGCGCCCGTCCTATGTGCCGTCATCATTCCCTCCGCCTGCCCAACGCGCAATCTAGCTTGCGCGGGCGGCGCGGCATCCGCATGTTTCCGGACGATGGAGGGGCCGATGTCCGGAAACTGCGGGTCGATCGACGAGCGCGCGCTACGCACGCGCAACAGCCTCGCCGCCGCGGTCATCCGCCTCGGCCCGCGCCGCGGCGTCGACCGCATCACCGTCGGCGAACTGGCGTCCGAGGCGGGGATCAGCCGCTCGACCTTCTACGCGCACTTCGGCAGCTTCGAGCAATATCTGGCGCAATCGTTCGCCACGATGGTCGAGCGCATGGCGGCGCACGGAGCGGCGCAATCGCCGGGCAGCGACGCGCCGCTGCTGTGCACACAGTATATACTATCGCACGTCTACGGCGCGCCGGAGTTTGTTGCGGCGGCGGCGGGGTCCCGGCACCGGGCGGCGATGTTCGCGGCGGGCGAGCAGCGGCTGACGGCGCATCTCGAGGCGCGGTTGCGCGTGGTGCGGCCGGCGCTCGAGCGGCGGCGGCGCGTGGCGCTGGCGCGGTTCGTTGCGGCGGGATTCATCGGTCTACTGCGCGACTGGATGGAGCAGGGCATGCCGCGCTCGCCGGATGAATTGCGCGGCGACTTCGAGGCGATGACCGCGGCGCTTTGACGGCGCATTCGGGCCGCTTGCCGAATTGTTTTTCCAATCGCCGGGCGCTCTGTTAGCCCGTCCCCGCGCCAAGGGGAGATTGCCGCATGACCGTCGCCGAAGCCACGCCCAATTTCGAGGATGCCGACCGCAACGACCGCGCCTTTATCGGCCACCCAAAAGGCCTCGGCTACCTTGCCTTCGTCGAGGGCTGCGAGCGATTTTCATACTATTCGATGCAGACGCTGCTGACGCTCTACATGGTCAATTATCTGCTGCTGCCGGGGCGGCTCGAGACGGTCACCGGGCTCGAATGGCTGCAGAACAGCTATTATGGCGGGCTTCAGGGGCAGCAATTGTCGTCGGCGATTTTCGGTGACTACACCGCTTTGGTCTATCTCACTCCGATCCTCGGCGGGATTCTCGCGGACCGCGTTCTAGGGCGCCGCGCGGCGCTGATCGCAGGCGCCTCGATCATGGCGCTGGGCCACTTCCTGATGGCGTTCGAGGCGAGCTTCCTGTTCGCGTTGCTCGCGCTGGTGGTCGGGGTCGGGCTGTTCAAGGGCAATATCGCGAGCCAGGTCGGCGCGCTTTACGCGGAGAATGACCTGCGCCGGGCGATGGCGTTCCAAATCTTCTACATCGCAATCAACGTCAGCGTGATCATCGCGCCGCTGGTCAGCGGCACATTGGGCGAGAAGGTCGGCTGGCACTGGGGCTTCGGCGCGGCGGGGGTGGTGATGGTGCTCGGCCTGATCATCTATCTCGCCGGCCAACGCTGGCTGCCCGCCGACAACAAGCCGACCGCGGCGAGCCGCGCGGCGCGCGAGAAACTGTCGCGCAACGACTGGACCCGGGTGATCGCGCTGGTGATGCTGATCCCGGCGCTGGCGGTGGCGCTGCTGACCAACCAGGAAATCTTCAATGCCTACCTGGTGTGGGCCGACCAGGAGTTCCAGCTGACCTTCGGCGGGACGACGCTGCCGACCAGCTGGATGATCACCATCGACGCCGCCTTGAGCTTCTCGATGCTGGTCGCGGTGGCGGCGTTCTACACCTGGTACGGCAAGCGCCACCGCGAGCCCGACGAGCTGGGCAAGATGATCATCGGCAGCGTGTTCACGATGGCCGGGGGGATGTGCCTGTACATCGCCGCGCTGACCCAGGGCGACGGCAAGATCGGGCTGTTCTGGCCGCTGATGTTCCACTTGCTCAACAGCATCGGTTTCTCGCACATCCTGCCGGTCAGCCTGGCATTGTTCTCCAAGATCGCGCCGCGGCAGATCAACGCGACGGTGATCGGGCTGTATTATCTGGCGTTCTTCGCGGCCAACAAGATCGTCGGCAAGATCGGCCAGCTTTATTCGACGATGGACACGCCGACCTTCTGGCTGCTCCATGTCGCCAGCGCGGGCGTCGGGCTGGTCGCGTTCGTGCTGTTCAAATGGCTGGTCGCCGACCGCATGGCGCGGGCGCACGAAGCGGTGCCGGCCTGATGCGCGCTGCGATGGGCCTGGCGGCGGCGCTGCTGGTTGCTCCGCCCGGCGCGATCGCGCAGCCGGCCGCCGCCACCGCGAGCACGGCCGACCGCGCGTTTGCCGAGCTCGCCGACCGCTGGCTAGCCGAGACGTTGCGGCTGAACCCGATCGCGGCGACGCAGGCCGGAGACTATCGCTACAACGCGCTGCTTCCCGACATCGGCGCGCGCGGGCGGGGCGAGCAATTGGCGCTGTCCAAAGCGACGCTCGACGCGCTGCGGCGGATCGACCGCGCCTCGCTGAGCCGCGCCGGGCAGGTCGACCATGCGCTGCTCGAGAACCAGCTCAAGTTCGACATCTTCCAGCTCGAGGAGCTGGAGGAGCATGCGTGGAACCCGCTCGGCTACACGGCGGTCGCGGGGTCGGCGCTGTACGGGCTGATGGCGCGCGAATTTGCCCCGCTACCCGAGCGGCTGCGCGCGGCGACGCGGCGGATGGAGGCGCTGCCGGCGCTGCTCGCCGAAGCGCGGCGCCAGCTGGTGCCGGCAAGGGTGCCCAAGATCTACGCCGAGACCGCGGTGCGCCAGAATGCCGGGCTGGCCTCGATCGTCGACGACATGATTTTGTCGCAGGCGAAGCTGCTGCCGACGGACGAGCAGGCGCGGCTGACGCGCGCCGCGGCGGGGCTCAAGGCAGCCGCCGACGTGCACGGCAAATGGCTCGAGGCCGCGGTGGTGCCGGCAGCCAAGGGCGACTTCCGGCTCGGGCAGAAACTGTACGACAGGAAGCTCGCGCTGGCGCTCAACTCGCCGCTGTCGCGCGCCGAAATCCGGCAGCGCGCCGAGACGGTGATCGCGGCGACTCGCACGGAGATGTACGGCATCAGCCGCGCGGTGCTGGCCGGGCGCACCGGGGCGCCGCCGACGCCCGACATACCGACGCCCGAGCAGCAGCAAGCGGCGATCGCCGCCGCGCTCGACCTCGCCGCCGCCGAGCAGCCGCCGCGCGACCAGGTGGTGCCTTTCGCGCGCAAGGCGATGGCGCAGGCGACCGCGTTCGTTCGCGAAAAAGGGCTGGTCAAGATTCCCGACGGCGCCGACTGGCAGATCATCGATTTGCCCGAATTCCAGCAGGGCGTGGCGGTGGCCTATGCCGATACGCCGGGCCCGCTCGACCGCAACCAGCGCGCTTTCTACGCCGTGTCGCCGATCCCCAAGGACTGGACCGACGCTCAGACCACCAGTTTTCTGCGCGAGTACAATACCCGCGCGATCCAGGAACTGACCATCCACGAGGCGATGCCGGGGCATTTGCTGCAAGGCGCGCATTCCAACCGCTATCCGTCGACACTGCGCGCCTATCTCGGCTCGGGGACGATGGTCGAGGGTTGGGGGATGTACGCGGAAGATGTCATGCGCGAGGCGGGCTATCTGGATAGCGACCCACTGTACCAATTGGTCCACCTCAAGTGGCGACTGCGCGCGACGATGAATGCAATCATCGACCAGATGGCGCATGTCGACGGGGCAAGCCGCGAGGCTGTGATGGAGCTGTTGACCAAGACCGCGTTCCAGGAGGAGCGCGAGGCGGCGGGCAAATGGACGCGGCTGCAATTGTCGTCGGCGCAGCTGCCGACCTATTTCGTCGGCTACAGCGAATGGCGCGATTTGCGCCGCGCGGCGGAGGCGCGGCCGGGGTTCAGCCAGCGCGATTTCCATGACCGCGCGCTGTCATTCGGGTCGCCGCCGGTGCGCTTCATCCGCCAATTGCTGTTCGACGAGCCGATCCGTTGACGGTCCTCGACCGCGCCAAATACGAAAGCCACTTCCAGACGCTGACTCGGGTCGGCTTCTTCGCCCGGGGGCTGCTGTACATCCTGATCGGAGTGCTGGTGATCGGCGCCGGGCGGACCGAGGACGTCACCGGCGCGCTCGAATATCTCGGGCGCGGGTTCGGGCGGTGGGCGCTGGCGGTCGTCGCGGTCGGCATGGCGACCTATGGGTTGTGGCGGCTGGCCGACGCGGCGTTCGGGCAGGAGCATCCGGGCCACCAAGGCAAGGCGCTGCGCAAGCGCGCCGCGGCGGGGCTGATCGGGGTCATCCACCTCGCATTGGCGTGGAAGGCGGCGTGGATCCTGGTCGTCGGGCGTTCGGGCGGAAGCGACGTGCAGGAGCATGCCGACACCGTGCTCGACCTGCCCGGCGGGCAATGGATGCTGGGCTTCGGCGCGCTGGTGATGGCCATCGTCGGCTTCAACCAGTTGCGGCAGGCGCAGCAATGCTCGTTCCTCGAGCCGCTCGGCGAAGCGGCCGACATCCGCGTCGTCAAATGGCTGGGGCGGATCGGCTGCGCGGCGCGCGGCACGATTTTCCTCGCGGTCGCCTATCTGCTTGCGCTCGCCGCGCTCGCCAACAGCCCCAAGGCGGCGGGCGGCCCCGAGCAGGCGCTCGACATGCTGTCCGAGCCAGTCGCCTTCGCGGTCGCCGCGGGGCTCATCCTGTTCGGCCTGTTCAGCATGGTCGAGGCCCGCTACCGGCGCATCGCCAGGCCTCCGCCGGTCGAGCAGGTGGCTGAAAAGATAAAGGAAAAGCTGCCCGGTTGACGCTTGTGCTGGACTCGGCCGAATTGCGAACATAGAGTGAACGCATGGCCCAGCTCGACACCCAGGCGAAGCTCGCGATTCTGGCCGATGCGGCGAAATACGATGCGTCGTGCGCCTCGTCCGGAACCGCCAAGCGCGACAGCCGCGCGGGGAAAGGCGTCGGCTCGACCGAGGGGATGGGGATCTGCCACGCCTACGCCCCCGACGGGCGGTGCATTTCGCTATTGAAAATCCTGCTCACCAACAGCTGCATTTTCGACTGCCATTATTGCATCAACCGCAAGAGCTCGAACGTGCGGCGGGCGCGCTTCACGGCGGACGAGGTGGTCCGGCTGACGCTGGCATTCTACAAGCGCAATTATATCGAGGGGCTGTTCTTGTCGTCGGGGATCATCGGCTCGTCGAATTACACGATGGAGCAATTGGTCGAGGTCGCGCGAGCGCTGCGCGAGGACCATGATTTCCGCGGCTACATCCATTTGAAGACCATTCCCGACGCCGATCCCGAGCTGGTGCGGCAGGCCGGGCTCCATGCCGACCGGGTGTCGATCAACATCGAGCTGCCGACCGCGCCGGGGCTCAAGCGGCTGGCGCCCGAGAAAGACGGCACGCGGATCGAGGGGGCGATGGGCGAGATGAAGGCGTCGATCGCCGATGCCCGCGACGGGCAACGCAAGTACAAGTCGGCGCCGCGCTTCGCGCCGGCCGGCCAGTCGACCCAGATGATCGTCGGCGCCGATGCCGCGAGCGACGGCGAGATCGTCAATCGCGCGAGCCAGTTGTACGACCGCTTCGCGCTGCGCCGGGTGTATTATTCGGCCTTCTCGCCGATCCCCGACGCGAGCGCGGTGCTGCCGCTCCAGCGCCCACCGCTGATGCGCGAGCACCGGCTGTACCAGTCCGACTGGCTGATGCGCTTTTACGGGTTTGCGCCGGCCGAGGTGATCGCGGCGGCGGGCGACGACGGCATGCTGGCGCTCGACATCGACCCCAAGCTGGCGTGGGCGCTCAAGTTCCGCGCAGCGTTCCCGGTCGACGTCAACCGCGCGCCGAAGGAGTTGCTGCTGCGGGTGCCGGGGCTGGGGACCAAGGCGGTGGGGCGGATTTTGAGCTCGCGGCGGTGGCGTTCGCTACGGCTCGACGACGTGGCGCGGCTGACGGCGTCGATCGCCAAGGTGCGTCCGTTTATTTGCGCGTCCGACTGGCGCCCGACCCTGCTCACCGACCGCGCCGACTTGCGGACGTTGGTGGCGCCGAAGCGCGAGCAGCTCGAACTGTTCGCCGCCTGAGCGGTTGTTGCCGCATGCTGCGCGAAGGCCCGATGATCGATGCGCACCGGGTGACGCTCGCCGCGCCCGACGATTTCGACGGCTGGCGGGAGGCGGCGCGCGACCTCGCCGAGGCGGGGGTGCCGGCCGACGCGGTGGTGTGGCAGGTCGCGAGCGGCGAACCCGACCTGTTCGGCGAGGAGCGGCCGCGGACCGAGGCGCCGAGCTTCGCGGTGCCGCGGGCGTTCGTTGATTTGGCCCAGAGCGCAGTGTGCCATTCGGACCCCGAGCGGTTCGCTTTGCTCTACGCGATGCTGCTCAAGCTGCGCGGTAACCGGCACGCGCTCGAGGACCGCGCCGACCCCTTGCTCGACCGCCTCCAGCGGCTGGCCAAGGAGGTCCGCCGCGACGTCCACAAGATGCACGCGTTCGTGCGCTTTCGCGAGGTCGAGGAGGGCGAGCGGTTCGTCGCCTTCTTCGAGCCCGATCATCACATTGTGCGGCATACCGCGGGCTTTTTCGTGCGGCGGTTCACCAACATGCGCTGGTCGATCCTGACCCCCGAGCTGAGCATCCATTGGGACGGCGAGACGCTAACCGAAGGGCCGGGCGCGGTGCGTGGCGATGCCCCCGGAGGCGACCCGCTCGAGGCGATGTGGAAGACTTATTACGCGTCGATCTTCAACCCGGCGCGGTTGAAGGTCGGGGCGATGCTCAAGGAGATGCCCAAGAAATATTGGCGCAACATGCCCGAGACTTCGCTCGTTGCACCGCTCATCGCGGGCGCGCGGAGCCGCGCATTGGAGATGATCGAGGCGTCACGAACGGTGATGACGGCGGGCGGCAATGTCGAGGCGGCATGGGCCGCACTGCGCGACGAGGCGCGCGGGTGCAGGCGGTGCGACCTGTACAAATGCGGCACGCAGACGGTGTTCGGCGAGGGGCCGCTCGATGCCAAAATCGTATTCGTCGGCGAGCAGCCGGGCGACCAGGAGGATTTGGCGGGCAGGCCGTTCGTCGGGCCCGCGGGGCAAGTGTTCGACGCCGCGCTGGAGCAGGCGGGGATCGATCGCAGCGAGACCTACGTCACCAACGCGGTCAAGCATTTCAAGTTCGTGGCTCGCGGCAAGCGGCGCATCCACCAGACCCCGGACAGCGGCGAGATCGCGGCGTGCAAATGGTGGGTCGACCAGGAGCGCGCGTTGATCCGCCCGCCGCTGACGGTCGCGCTGGGGGCGACGGCGGCGCGCTCGCTGGTGGGCAAGGCGGTGACCATCAGCCGCGTGCGCGATGCGCCGCTGACGCTGGCCGATGGCGGCGAGTGCTGGGTCACGGTGCACCCCAGTTTCCTGCTCCGCATCCCCGAGGAAGAGCGACGGCGCGAGGAGCGCGCGCGGTTCGTCGCCGACTTGAAGCGGATCAGAAAGCGCGCGGCCGAGCTTGCCGGCTAGAAGCCGAAGCGCAGGCTGGCCCGGGCCGTGGTTGGTGCGCCCGGCGCAATGTTGTTGTCGTTGTGCGCGGTCGGAAAGTAATCGGCGCCGAAGATATTCTCGACATTGACCTGGGCCTCCACGCCCTTGGCCAGCTTGTAGAAGCCGGCCACGTCGACCCGCGTATAGCCGGGCAGCTTCACCTGGTTGCTGATCGAGGCGTAGGATCTGGTGCGGGCGACCACGCCGAGGCCGAGGCCGAGCTTGTGCGTGACGTCGTAGCGATTCCACAGCGACAATGAGTGGCGCGGTACCAGCGGCACCTTGCGCCCGGCGGGAGCGGCGGAGGTCGAGTCGGTGATTTCCGCATCCTGCAGCGCATAGCCGGCGGAAACTTGCCAGCGATCGCTGACGCTGCGCTCGAGGCCGAGCTCGATACCGCGGCTGCGCTGCGCGCCGGTGAGCACGATGCGGTCCTGGTCGTCGCGCGACTGGGTGTTGGTGCGGTCGAGCTGGTAGACCGCGCCGGTGGCGAGCAGGCCGGCGACCGGCTCCCACTTGGCGCCGACCTCGTAATTGTCGAAGCGCTCGGGCTTGAGCTGGCCGGTAACCGCGGTGAGGCCGCTGAACTGGTCGCCCGATTGCGGCAGGAAGGACCGCGAGAAGCTGGCATAGAGCGACAGGTTCGGGCGCGGCTTGAAGATCACGCCGAGCCGCGGTGAGAGCAAAGTGTCGCTGCGCTCGAACTTGGCGCCGGTGGCGCGCAGGTCATCGACCTTGAGGGTGAAGCTGTCGAAGCGGACACCGGCGACGATCTCGAACTGCGGCGAGATGCGGAGCTGGTCCTGGACATAGAGCGCCGCGATCGTCGCGCGGGTGCGGTTGTTGGCGTCACTCGCGGACGGCGCGAAGCTGACGTCGGCGTCGGTGGTTGGATCGGTCAGGGGGACGCGGTCGTCGCCGAGGAAGAAAGTGCCGCTTTTCCGCAGGTTACGCGACTTCTGCCGCCCGACCTCGACCCCGAGCAGGATGGTCTGGTCGACCCCGCCGAGGCGGTTGGTCCAGATCAAATCGGTCTGGTTGAACAGGTTGGTGCGGTCGTTGCGGCTGTTGTAGGCGCCGAGCACGACCTCGTCGCCATCGAGCCGCGAGGGGTAAATGTTCTGGTAGAATTTGTCGTAATCGGCGACCAAGGTGCGGTTGCGCAGGGTCAGCCCGTCGGCGAGCTGATGCTCGATGGCGAGAGTGCCGAGATTGACGTCGGCGCGCGAGAAGCTGAGTTCGGGATCGCCGAAAAAGACCCGGTCGAACCCGCCGATCGGGCGGCCATCGCGCGAGGGCACACCGCGGTCGGTGGTGCGGCGGTCGTGAAAATGCTCGAAGCTCACGTCGATCCGCGTGTTGGGGCCGGCGACAATGCCGAGCGTGGGGTTGATGCCGTAGCGCTCAAGGTCGACATGGCGGCGGAAGCTATCGCCGTCCTCATACATCGCGTTGACGCGCAGCCCGACCGCCGATGACAGCGGCTGGGCGACATCGCCGGTGAGCCGGATGCCGCCGTCGCTGGCGGCCGACAGGGCGAACTCGCGCATCGGGCCGGCGGTCGAGCGCTTGGTCACGCGATTGACGATACCGCCGCCGCCGCCGCGCCCGAAGATCATCGCGTTGGACCCGCGCAGCACTTCGACCCGGTCGACATTGTAGAGGTCACGGAAATACTGGACGTCGTCGCGGATGCCGTCGACGAACAAATCGGCGGTGGTGTTGTTGCCGCGCAGGGTGAACTGGTCGCGGTTGGCTTCGCCGGTGCCCGGGGTCGCGCCGGGGACGAAGTAGAGCAAATCGGCGATCGAGCGCAGCTGCTGGTCCTCGATCTGGCTTTCCGAGATCACCGTCAGCGCCTGGGGGATGTCCTTGACCGGGGTATCGGTCTTGGTCGCGGTGGCGGTGGTGCGGACGCCATATTCCTCGCGCTGGCCGGTGACGACGATGACTTCGGAGGCATCGGCAAGCTCGACGCCGTCGATGGAGGGCGCGGGATCAGCAGGAGCCGCTTGCGCCAGCGCCGGCGCGGCGGTGGTGGCGAGGAGCAAGAAAGCGGCGATGCGGGGGGTCGGGGTGGCCATGACCGCGGGCACTATCGTTATTGATAGTCATTCGCAATAGCAGAATTACTCCGCTGCCAGCAGGGTCTCCGCGCCGCCGAGATCGACCGAGACCAGGCGGCTGACCCCTTTCTCGATCATCGTCACGCCGTACAGGCGGTGCATGCGGCTCATCGTCACCGCATTGTGGGTGACGATCAAATAGCGCGTGTCGGTCTCGCGGGTCATGCGGTCGAGGAGATCGCAGAAACGCTCGACATTGGCGTCGTCGAGCGGCGCGTCGACCTCGTCGAGCACGCAGATCGGCGCCGGGTTGGTGAGGAACAAAGCAAAGATCAGCGCGATCGCGGTCAGCGCCTGCTCGCCGCCCGACAGCAGGGTCAGGGTCGACAGGCGCTTGCCCGGCGGCTGGGCCATGATCTCGAGCCCGGCCTCGAGCGGGTCGTCGCTTTCGACCAGCGCGAGATGCGCCTGGCCGCCGTCGAACAAGGTGGTGAACAGGCTGCGGAAATGGAGGTCGACCTGCTCGAACGCGGTCAGCAGGCGCACCCGCCCCTCGCGGTTGAGATTGCCGATCGAGCCGCGCAGGCGGTGGATCGCCTGGGTCAGCTCCTCCGCCTCGGCGGCGCCGGTGGCGCGCGACTGGTCGAGCTCGGCGAGCTCGGTTTCGGCGACAAGGTTGACCGGGCCGAGCCGCTCGCGCTCGGCGGTGAGCCTTTCGAGCGTCGCCGATTCGACCTCGGGATCGACCACCGCGTCGCCGTCGAAACCGATTTTTTCGGGCAGGCGCTGGGGCAGGCATTCGAAGCGCTCGACGCAGGTGCGGGCGTAGTCGGCGCGGCGGGCTTCCTGCGATTCGGCGCGCGCGGCGGCGGCGGCGCGGCGTTCGCGCGCCTGGCTCGCCTGCTCGGTGGTCGCGGCGAAGGCCGAGGCGGCGGCGGCGACCGCCTGCTCGGCCTGTTGCTCGGCGGCGGCCGCTTCACCGGTGCGGGCTTGGCTTTGTGCGTTGTCGCGTTCGAGGCCGGCGATGTCGGTGTCGAGGCGGGCGGGCTCGGCCTCGAGTTCGCTGCGCTCGGCGGCCTGCTCGCCGCGCCGCGCGAGGGTCTGGACCAGCCGCGCTTCGGCATCGGCCTGGCGCTGGCGCCACTCGGCCTGCTCGCGGCCGGCGGCGCCGTGGCGCTCGCGGTCGGCGGCGGTCTCGCGAGCGCGGGTGGCGGCTTCGGCGCGCTTGTCGGCGACGGCGTTCGCGGCGTGCGCGGCGGTGTCGCGCGCGGCGTCGACCTTGCCTTGCAGCGCGGCGGGATCGGGCAGCGCGGTGAGCGCGGCTTCAGCGGCCGCCAGCGCCTCGTTTGCCGCAGCGAGAACCGGCGCGAGATCATCTTGGCGCTGGGCCAAAGCGGCGCGCTGGGCGTCGAGGCGCTCGATCGCGGCGGATGCGCTGTCGCCCAGGCGGGCTGAGTCGCGCGCGTCGCGCTCGGCGGTGGCGGCGGCAGCGCGGGCGGCGTCGGCGTGGTCGCGCAAGCGGGATACTTCGCCAACGGCTGAGTCGCGCGCGGCTTCGGCTGCCGAGGATGCTTGCTCAAGCGTTGGCAGCTGGCGGGCGAGTTCGGCGCGGCGGTTGGCGCGGACCAGCCGCTCGGCCGCCGCGGCGCCGCCGCCGATCGACACAAAACCGTCCCAGCGGCGCATCCGGCCGTCGCGGGTGACGAGGCGCTGGCCGACCGCGAGCGGCTGGCCGCTGTCGGCGCCGGCGACCGCGACCTGGCGCAGGCGGCGCGCGAGCTCGGGCGGCGCGGTGACATGATCGGCGAGGCAATCGAGCCCGGCGGCGAGCGGCGGGTCATCCTTTTGCCGTTCGCTGCCGGCCCAGCGGCGCGGGCCATCGCCGCCGATCGCGGCATCGGAATCTTCGCCGAGCGCCGCGGCGAGCGCCTGTTCGAAGCCGGGCTCGGCGGCGAGGCTGGCGATCGCGGCGCCGCCGGCGTGGTCGAGCGCGCGGGCCAATGCGTCATGCTCCGAGCGCGCGGCGGACAGCGCGGCGCGCGCGGCGGCGAGCGCGCTTTCGGCGGAGTCGCGGGAATCGGCGGCGGCGGCGCGGCCAGCTTCGGCGGCGGCGAGCTGGGGGGCGGCGGAGGGCGGGGGGGGGGCGGGGAGGGTGGCCGGGGGGGGGG
>NZ_JANPKO010000139.1:0-4773 GCF_031426035.1 Sphingomonas sp.
CATGGACATTGAAAAGTCTCCGTGCGCGCAGGCCGGCACGGGGCCGGCGGCGCGCAATCGATGCGGCCGGGCCGCGCGGCAATGCGTCGCGCGGGCCAGCCATTATTGGTGAAAATGCCTCTGCTGCACCGACCATCCCGGAGCTTCCCGCGGGAAACACGCCTCGCCGCTCTGCGAAGAGCGGGCGAAGGGCGTTCTGTGGTGTCATGCAGCGTCAACCTTGGAAGCCGCGCTCCCGGTCAAGGGGCTCGGCGCGGTCCCCGGCCCGATATGCGGCCGGAGGATTAAACTCGGTTAGCATCGCCGTCACCGCGCCGCAACAGTGCCGCCCCCAACCGCGGGTAAAAAAGACGATAATTGGGCGTTAACCATGTTCGCATGATATAAGCGGGCGTGCGACACCCGCCGAGGAGACCGTGACGACCCGCTTGCGCCTGAGCAAGGGAGCTACCGGCGCCGCCCTGACCATCGTCGGCGCGGCGGCGTTGCTGCTCGTCCTCGGCGCCTCGCGCGGCGGGGCGGCGGCGCATGACGGCGATCGCCGCGCCGGCATCGGCGAGGCGCGGCGCGGCGGGGTCACCGTCGATCTCGCCCCCGCCGTCACCGGCGTCCGCCTCACCGAGGGCCGCTCGCCGGGTCGCCCGATCGTGGTCATCGACCCCGGCCACGGCGGCCGCGACCCCGGCGCCGTGGCGGTGTCGGGCACCGTCAGCGAAAAGCAGTTGACCCTGGTCCTCGCCCGCGAGCTGCGCGCCCGCCTCGCCGAGCGCGGGCGGGTACGCGTCGCCTTGACCCGCGACGACGACCGCTATCTGACCCTCGACCAGCGCGCCGACCTCGCCCGCCGCCTCGACGCCGCGGTGTTCCTGTCGTTGCACATGGACAGCGCGCCCAACCCGCTGGCGCGCGGGGCGAGCGTCTATTCGCTGTCCGATGTCGCGTCGGATGCCGCCGCGGCGCGCTTCGCGGCCAAGGAGAATCGCGCCGGCGGCAGCGGGTCCGGAGCAACCGACGGCTCGATCCGCGCGATCCTCGCCGACCTCGCCTTGCGCGGCCAGATGACCGCCTCGGCCGATCTTGCCGCGCGGCTGGTGGGCAAGGCCGCGGGGCGGGTCGGCCTGCGCCCGGAGCCCCACAAATTCGCCTCGTTCCATGTGCTTCGCCGCGCCGCCGTGCCGGCCGTGCTGTTCGAGGCCGGCTACATCAGCAACGCCGACGACGAGCTGCTGCTCGCCAGCCCGGCCGGCCGCGCCCGCATCGTCGACGCCCTGGCACGGACCGTCGAGGCCGAGGCGGCGTTGCGCCACCGCCGCTGAGCACAGCGACTGACGGACCGGCTTTTCGCCCCGCGCGATAGCGGGTAGAGGCTCAAGCGATGCGTTTCGCCCGTCCGTCGTTTCCCGCCGTGCCGCTGCCCGACCTGGTTGCGTTCAACCGCCGGGTCCATGCCCGTATCGACCCGTGGTTCGAGCGCCGCTGGGTCCGCCGCGGCGCTTATCTGGGCGCTGGCGGTTTCCTGTTTTTCGCGGCGGTGTGGGTATTTTTCGCGACCGGATTGCCGACCTCCGAGAAGCTGATGGCGTACCAGCCGCCGCTGCCGTCCAACGTCCGGGGTTACGACGGCAACCCGGTGCAGACCTTCGCCCGCGAGCGGCGCGTCGAACTGGCCTATGACGAATATCCGCCGCTCGTCCTGCACGCCTTCCTGTCGGCGGAGGACAAGACCTTCTTTTCCCACGGCGGGATCGATTACCCCGGGCTGGTCGGCGCGGTGTTCGATTTCACCCGCAAAAGCCTGACCAGCGGCGAGCGCGCGCGCGGCGGCTCGACCATCACCCAGCAGGTGGCGAAAGCGCTGCTGCAGGACAGCAGCTATTCGATCGGGCGCAAGATCCGCGAGGCGATCCTCGCCTTCCGCCTCGAATCGACGCTGTCCAAGGAACAGATCCTCGAGCTCTACCTCAACCAGATTTTCCTCGGCCGGAACGCCTACGGCGTGCAGGCGGCGAGCCGCGCCTACTTCGACAAGGACGTCGGCGAGCTGACCCTGCCCGAGGCGGCGTATCTCGCGGTGCTGCCCAAGGCGCCGTCCAACTACGACCCGGTGCGCGCCACCGACCGTGCGCTGACCCGCCGCAACTACGTCCTCGGCGAGATGGAGAAGAACGGCTACATCGCCGCCTCGCAGCGCGCCGCCGCCGCCGCCGCCGGGCTCGGCACGATCCGCTACGGCAGCAACGCCAAGTTCCGCGAGATGGGCGGCTACTTCATGGAGGAAGTCCGGCGCGACCTCTTGAAACGCTTCGGCGAAAAGGCCGAGGACGGGCCCAACAGCGTCTACGCCGGTGGATTGTGGGTGCGCACCTCGATGGTCCCGGTGATGCAGGACGCCGCCGCCGAAGCGCTGCGCGAGGGCCTCGCCAAGTTCGACGGCGGGCGCGGCTGGCGCGATCTCGGGCTCAACGTCGACCCCGACGGCGACTGGCGCGGCGAGCTCGACCGCGCGCAGGTCGGCACCGGCTTCCCCGATTGGCGGAAAGCGGCGGTGCTGTCGAAAAGCGGCGGGCGCGCGGAGATCGGGTTTGCCGACGGCTCGACTGGGACACTGCACGCATCATCTGCATCGCTGCCCAAGCGCGGCGGCGGGGGGTCGGCCTTTTCCAACTTGCGGCCCGGAATGGTCATCATTGTCAAGCAGTTAGGCACCGACACTTACGCCCTGCGCTCGATCCCGGAAATCTCCGGCGGGTTCGTCGCCGAGGAAGTGCGCACCGGGCGCGTGCTCGCCATGCAGGGCGGCTTCGACGCGATCGGCGCGAGCTACAACCGCGCCACCCAGGCGCTGCGCCAGCCCGGCTCGGCGTTCAAGCCGGTGGTCTACGAGACCGCGCTCGAGAACGGCATGACCCCGGCCTCGATCATCGTCGATTCGCCATTCTGCGTGTGGCAGGGCGCCGGGCTCGGCAACAAATGCTTCGTCAATTTCGACCGCCGCTACTCGGGACCGAAGACGATGCGCTGGGGGGTCGAGCAGTCGCGCAATCTGATGACCGTCCGCGCCGCCTCGCAGGCGGGGATGTCGAAGGTCATCGACACCGCCAAGAAACTGGGTGTCGGCGACTATCCCAACTACCTTTCGATCGCGCTCGGCGCCGGCGACACCACCGTGCTCAAGCTGACCAACGCCTATGCGGTGCTCGCCAACCAGGGCCGCGCGGTCAAGCCGACCATCATCGACTTCGTCCAGGACCGCACCGGCAAGGTCATCTACCGCTCGGACAACCGCTGCGCGATCATGGACAATTGCAACGCGCCCGATTGGGACGGCAAGGCGATGCCGCGCCCGCCGCTGCGCCAGCGCCAGGTGCTCGACCCGATGGCGGCGTTCCAGATGGTGCATATCCTGACCGGCGTGGTCGAGCGCGGCACCGCGACCATCCTGCGCGACCTCAACCGGCCGTTGTTCGGCAAGACCGGCACCACCTCGGGCCCGACCAATGTGTGGTTCGTCGGCGGCACCCCCGACGTCGTCGCCGGGGTCTACATGGGCTACGACCAGCCGCGCAGCATGGGCGGCTATGCCCAGGGCGGGCGGATCGCGGCGCCGATCTTCAAGCAGTTCGCGCAGGTCGCCTTCAAGGACGTGCCGCCGGTGCCGTTCGTCGCCCCGGCCGGCATCCGCTGGGCTCGCGTCGACCGCGCCTCGGGCCGCCGCGTGTTCGGCACCTTCCCCTTGCGCGAGGACCCCAAGTCGCCGGTGATCTGGGAAGCGTTCCAGCCGCAGACCGAGCCGCGCCGCGCGTTCCGCCGGACCAACCTCGGCGGCGACGATGCGGCCGACCGCGAGGACGCCCTGGAGCGCCGCGAGCGCGCCCGCGCGCGGATCGTGCGCCGCCCGCGCCCCGCCGCGCCGGGGCCGAGCGCGCCGACGGTTCAGCCGGCACCCGCGCCGGCGCCATTGCCAAGCTCGCCGCCGACTGGCTAGCGCCGCCGCGACACCTCTTTTTTCGTAGAAAGACCCGTCCCCATGCGCGCCGAAGCGCAAGACCATATCGACCAGATCAAGGCGGCGACGGCATTGCTGCGCCGCTTCATCGACTGGGACCGCGCCTTGAAGCGCCTCGAGGAGCTCAACGCCCAGGTCGAGGATTCCTCGCTGTGGAACGACCCCAAGGCGGCGCAGGAGGTGATGCGCGAGCGGCGCCGGCTGGACGAGGCGATCGGCGCCACCCGCGCCATCGAGCGCGAACTGGCCGACACCGCCGAACTGCTCGAAATGGCCGAGGCCGAGGGCGACAGCGCGCTTGCCGACGATGCCGTCGCCAGCCTCGCCGAGCTCGCCGCCCGCGCCGAGCGCGATAAGGTCGCCGCCTTGCTCGCCGGCGAGGCCGACGCCAACAACAGCTATGTCGAGGTCAATTCGGGCGCCGGCGGGACCGAAAGCCAGGACTGGGCCGAGATGCTCAGCCGCATGTACACCCGCTGGGGCGAGCGCCACGGGATGAAGGTCGAACTGATCGCCCACCACGCCGGCGAGCAGGCCGGGATCAAGTCGGCGACTTTGCTGGTCAAGGGCGACAACGCCTACGGCAATTTGAAGACCGAAAGCGGGGTCCACCGCCTGGTCCGCATCAGTCCCTACGACAGCTCGGCGCGGCGCCACACCAGCTTCGCCAGCGTATGGGTCTATCCCGAGGTCGACGACGACATCGACATCGAGATCAACGACAGCGATTTGCGCATCGACACCTATCGCGCGTCGGGCGCGGGCGG
>NZ_JANPKO010000140.1:0-8410 GCF_031426035.1 Sphingomonas sp.
CAAATGACGTTGGACACCACCCGCCCGTCGTCGGGGCGCATGCGCGGGCCGTAGGTGTTGAACAGCCGCGCGACGCGCACGTCGGCGCGGCGCAAGCGGTGGAAATCGAACGCCAGCGTCTCGGCGGCGCGCTTGCCCTCGTCGTAGCAGGCGCGCGGCCCGATGCAGCTGACCGCGCCGCGATAGTCCTCGGCCTGCGGATGCACCTCGGGGTCGCCATAGACTTCGCTGGTCGAGGTCAGCAGCAGCCGCGCGCCGGTCCGCTCGGCGAGGCGCAGCGCGTTGCTGGTGCCGACGACGTTGGTCAGCAGGGTATGCTCGGGGTCGGCCTGGTAATGCGGCGGCGAGGCGGGGCAGGCGAGGTGATAGATGTGGGTGAAGCGAGTGCGCTCGATCGCCTCCGGGAAGGGGGCAATGACGTCGTGCTCGACCAGCTCGAACCGGGCGTCGCCGGCGAGGTGCGAGACATTCTCGTGGCGGCCGGTGACGAAGCTATCGAGGCACACCACGCGCGCGCCGTCGGCGAGCAGGCGGTCGACCAAATGCGAGCCGATGAAACCGGCGCCGCCGGTGACCAGGGCAAAGCGGGTCGTGTGACTGGTCAATGACATCCCGCTGCAATGCTTGGCTGGCCGCGCCCGTTCCCCACGAACGATTGCCGGGCTCGCGCGTTTGAGGCGCGGCGAGTGAGGAGTTACCGAGATGCCAGCAAAAAGCAAAGCCCAGCAAAAGGCCGCCGGCGCAGCATTGTCGGCCAAGCGCGGCGATACGCCGAAGAGCGAATTGCGCGGCGCGTCGAAGCAGATGGCCGAATCGATGAGCGAAAAGCAGCTCGAGGAATTCGCCTCGACCAAGCGCAAGGGCAAGCCCGAGCACGTCGGCGACTGAGTTCGGCTTCCGCTGGGGCCGCGCGCCCGCTAACCCGGGCGGATGGCAGCGGATACGCTTCGGCGGCGGGAGAAACTGGCCGGGCTGGCGCTGATCGGATCGGCGGCGGTGGCGCTGGTGCTCGCCAACAGCCCGGCGGCCGAGGCTTTTCATCATCTGCTCGACTATCGGTTCGGGCCGGCGTTGCCGCGGCTCGGGGTGCCGAGCGTCCACCAGTGGATCGCCGACGGGCTGATGGCGGTGTTTTTCCTGCTCGTCGGGCTCGAGGTGAAGCGCGAATGGTATGACGGCCGGTTGGCCAGCGCGGCCGAGCGGCGGTTGCCGATGGTGGCGGCGGTCGCGGGAATGGCGGTGCCGGCGCTACTGTATCTCGCGGTGATTGGGGTCGACCCGGACCTGGCGCGGGGTTGGGCGATCCCGGCGGCGACCGACATCGCGTTCGCGATCGGGGTGCTGGCGCTGCTCGGGGAGCGCGCGTCGCCGTCGCTCAAGCTGCTGCTGGTGACGATCGCCATCGTCGACGATGTCGGCGCGGTGATCATCATCGCGCTGGTCTACACCAGCGACCTCGATGCGGGCGCGATCGCGGCGGCGGTGGTGATCACCGCGGCGATGGCGGGGATGGCGCTGTTCGGGGTGCGGCGGCTGGCGCCGTTCCTGGCCGGGTTCGCCTTGCTGTGGCTGGCGATGTTGGCGAGCGGGATCCATCCGGCGATTGCGGGAGTGGTGGCGGCGCTGACGGTGCCCTTAGGGCGCGGTGAGGCGCGGTCGCCATTGAAGCGGCTCGAGCATGCCATCCACCCCTACGTGATGTTCGGGGTGATGCCGTTGTTCGGGCTGGCCAGTGCAGGGGTGGCGTTGAGCGGCGGGGTCGGAGCGCTGGTCCAGCCATTGCCGCTGGCGATCCTGCTCGGATTGTTCGTCGGCAAGCAGGCCGGGGTGTTTGGGGCGCTGTGGCTGGCCGACCGCAGCGGGCTCGCGCCGCGGCCGGCGGGGACCAGCTGGGCGCAGCTGTATGGCGTGGCATTGCTGTGCGGGATCGGGTTCACGATGAGCCTGTTCATCGGCCAGCTGGCGTTTCCGGGGGACGCGGCGCGGATCGACGCGGCGCGGCTCGGCACGCTGGCGGGGTCGCTGCTGTCGGCGCTGGCGGGATGGGCGGTGCTGCGGCTGGCCGCGCCGACCCCGGCGCTGGCCGAGGATGCCGATGAGGCCGAGGAGATCTTCGGCGCCGACCAACCGGAGGAGAGGTGATGCGCTGCTTCTGGGACGAGCGGCAGCGCGGCCATGCGCCGGCGGCGGAATTCTACAACGGCGCGCTGCACCCGGCGGCCGAGCATGGTGGCCGGGTCGATGCCATCCTCGCCGCGATCGGGCCGACCGAAGTGCCGCGCGATCACGGCATGGCGCCGCTGCTGGCGGTCCATTCGTCCGAGTACCTGCAATTTCTCGAGACCGCGCATGGCGACTGGCGCGCGGCGGGGCGCGAGGGGGATGCGTTTCCGTACACCTTTCCGGTTGTCCGGCGGCGGCCGCTCGACCTGGCGCGTATCGACGCGCGGCTCGGGCAGCACAGCTTCGACACCGCGACCCCGATCGGCGAGCGGACGTGGGACGCGAGCTATTGGGGCGCGCAGGCCGCGCTGTCGGCATTGGACGCCGTGCTCGGCGGCGAGCGCAGCGCGTTCGCGTTCACCCGGCCGCCGGGGCATCATGCCGGCCGCGATTATCTCGGCGGCTATTCCTATTTGAACAACGCCGCGATCGCCGCCGAGGCGGCGCTGGCGGCGGGGGTCAGGCAGGTCGCGATCCTCGATGTCGATTATCACCACGGCAACGGCACGCAGGATATTTTCTACGAGCGCCGCGATGTCGCGTTCGCGTCGATCCACGCCGACCCCACGATGGATTACCCCTATTTCTGGGGCCATGCCGACGATGGCGGGGAGGCGTCGCTCAATCTGCCGCTGCCGCGCGGCACGACGTGGGCAGAGTATGAGCCGGCGCTGGTCGAGGCGATCGAATGGCTAAGCGGTTTCTCGCCGGAACTGCTGATCGTGTCCTACGGCGCCGACACCTTCGTCGACGATCCGATCAGCCATTTCGCGTTGGAGACCCGCGATTACGCCCCGATGGCGCGCCGCATCGCCGCCTTAGGGCTGCCGAACTTGGTGGTGATGGAGGGCGGCTACGCGGTCGAGGCGCTGGGCGCCAATGTGGCGGCGTTCCTTAGCGGGTTCTAGTGGCGCGGGCCGGTGACGGCGACGATCTTGTCCATCACCGCCAACATCACGCCCGACGCGATGAAGACCAAATGGATGACCACCATCCAGAACAATTGCTGCTCCTTGCCCGGGCTCATGGTGACGCCGTCGAGCGCCATGAAGTTCTTGAGCAGATTGATGCCCGAAATCGCAACGATCGACGCGATCAGCTTCAGTTTCAGTCCGGCGAAATCGACCTTGCCCATCCATTCGGGGCGGTCGGGATGGTCCTTGACGTCCATCTTCGACACGAAATTCTCGTAGCCGGCGAACAGCACCATCAGCAGCAAATTGCCGGTCAAAGTGATGTCGATCAGCGACAGCACCGCGAGCACCGCATCGGATTCGGTCATGCTCAAAGTGTGGGTGACGATGTGCCAGGTTTCCTGGCCGAACTTGACCAGCAGCATGCACAATGCCGCGACCATCAGCAGGTAGAAGGGCGCCATCAGCCAGCGGCTGCCGAACAGCACCGCCTCGAGCCCGCTTTCGAGGCGCTGCGGGAAGCTCGGCGGCGCTTCCTGCTCGACCGGTCTCGCCGCCTTGATCTTGTCGTGACGCACACTCGCCCCCACTGCCGTTGGTGGCAGCGGATTAAGCGAAAACGGTTAAAACTGCGCTAAGGCCGCGCCGCGCCTACAATTTCTCGGTCAGCTCGGGGACGATCTTGAACAGGTCGCCGACCAGGCCGACGTCGGCGACCTGGAAGATCGGCGCTTCCTCGTCCTTGTTGATGGCGACGATGACCTTGCTGTCCTTCATCCCCGCGAGGTGCTGGATCGCGCCCGAAATGCCGATCGCGATGTACACTTCGGGGGCGACGATCTTGCCGGTCTGGCCGACCTGGTAATCGTTGGGCGCGTAGCCGGCATCGACCGCGGCGCGCGACGCCCCGACCCCCGCGCCGAGCTTGTCGGCGAGCGGGTCGAGCAAAGCGTGGAATTGCTCGGAGCTGCCGAACGCGCGGCCGCCCGAGACGATGATTTTCGCGCTGGTCAGCTCGGGCCGCTCGGACTTGCTCAATTCGGCGCCGACGAACGAAGACTTGCCCGAAGCAGCACCGGCATCGACCGCCTCGACGGAGCCCGAACCGCCTTCGGCGGCGGCCTTGGCGAAGGCGGTGCCGCGCACGGTGATGACCTTCTTGGCATCCTTCGACTTGACCGTGGCGATGGCGTTGCCGGCGTAGATCGGGCGCGTAAACGTGTCTTCGCCCTCGACCGACAATATGTCCGAAATTTGCATCACGTCGAGCAAAGCGGCGACGCGCGGGGCGACGTTCTTGCCGGTGGTGGTCGACGAGGCGAGGAACGCGTCGTGGCTCGCCATCAGCGCGGCGGCGACCGGGGCGACATCCTCGGCCAATTGATGCTCGAGGTGCGCGCCATCGGCGACATGCACCTTGCCCGCGCCGGCGATTTTGGCGGCGGCTTCGGCAACCGTGCCGACCCCTGCTCCGGCGACGAGGAAATGCACTTCGCCGAGCTCGGCCGCGGCGGTGACGGTGGCGAAGGTCGCGTCCTTGATCGCGCCGCCTTCATGTTCGACCAGCACCAGCGTTTTCATGCCACCACTCCCAGCGTCTTCAATTTGCTCACCAATTCGTCGACCGAGGCGACCTTGACCCCGGCGGTGCGCTTCGATGGCTCGGTCACCTTGAGCGTCTCGAGCCGCGGCGCGGTGTCGACGCCGAAATCGGCCGGCGTCTTGTTGGCGAGCGGCTTCGACTTGGCCTTCATGATGTTGGGCAGCGAGGCGTAGCGCGGCTCGTTGAGGCGGAGGTCGGTGGTGACGACGGCGGGGGTAGCGAGCTTGACCGTCTCGAGCCCGCCGTCGACCTCGCGGGTTACCTGGACGTCGTTGCCGGCGACTTCGACCTTCGACGCGAAGGTGCCTTGCGGCCAGCCGAGCAGAGCGGCGAGCATCTGGCCGACCTGGTTGGAATCGTCGTCGATCGCCTGCTTGCCGAGGATGACCAGCCCGGGCTGCTCTTCCTCGACCACGCCCTTCAAGATCTTGGCCACGGCGAGCGGCTCGACCTCGTCATCGGTCTGGACCAGGATGGCGCGGTCGGCGCCCATCGCGAGCGCGGTGCGCAGTGTTTCCTGCGCCTTGGCGGGGCCGATCGAGACCGCGACGATCTCGGTGGCGGCGCCTTTTTCCTTCAAGCGGATGGCTTCCTCGACGGCGATCTCGTCGAACGGGTTCATGCTCATCTTGACGTTGGCGAGGTCGACCCCCGACCCGTCCATCCGGACGCGCGGCTTGACGTTGTAATCGATCACCCGTTTGACGGCGACGAGCAGTTTCATTCCTGGCACTCCACGATGCGGTTCAGGCCGCTGCTTTGACTTCGGCGACGATCTTCTTGGCGGCGTCGCCCAAATCGTTGGCGGCGACGATCTTGAGGCCGGACTTGGCGAGGATCGCCTTGCCCTCGGCGACATTGGTGCCTTCGAGCCGGACCACCAAGGGCACCTGGAGATCGACCTCGCGCGCGGCGGCGACGATGCCGTCGGCGATGATGTCGCACTTCATGATGCCGCCGAAGATGTTGACGAGGATGCCCTTCACGGTCGGGTCGCTGAGAATGATCTTGAACGCCGCGGTGACTTTCTCCTTCGACGCGCCGCCGCCGACATCGAGGAAGTTGGCCGGCGCACCGCCCGACAATTTGATGATGTCCATGGTCGCCATGGCGAGCCCGGCGCCGTTGACCATGCAGCCGATGTCGCCGTCCAGCTTGATGTAGGCGAGGTCGTATTTGGAGGCCTCGATTTCGCTTGCCTCCTCCTCCGACAGGTCGCGCATCTGCTCGAGGTCGGGGTGGCGGAATTCGGCGTTGCCGTCGAAGCCGATCTTGGCGTCGAGCACCATCAATTTGTCGCCGGTGATGGCGAGCGGGTTGATCTCGATCTGCGACGCGTCGGTGCCGGTGAACGCGGCGTACAATTGTCCGAGGATCTTGCCGCATTGCTTGGCGAGATCGCCCGACAGGCCGAGCGCGGCGGCGACGGCGCGGCCGTGATGCGGCATCAGCCCGGTCGCCGGGTCGATGGTCAGCGTCTCGATTTTTTCGGGCGTGTCGTGGGCGACTTTCTCGATGTCCATCCCGCCTTCGGTCGAGGCGACGATGGCGATGCGCCCGGTGGCGCGGTCGACGAGTAGGGCAAGATAGAATTCCTTGCCGATGTCGACACCGTCGGTGATGTAGAGGCGGTTGACCTGCTTGCCGGCAGGACCGGTCTGGATGGTGACCAAGGTGTTACCGAGCATGTCGGCGGCGGCGGCGCGGACCTCGTCGATCGACCTGGCGAGGCGGACACCGCCCTTGGCGTCGGGGCCGAGTTCCTTGAACTTGCCCTTGCCGCGCCCGCCGGCGTGGATCTGCGCCTTGACCACCCACAACGGCCCGGGGAGTTTTTGCGCGGCGGCGACGGCTTCCTCGACGCTCATTGCGGGAAAGCCGGCGGGAACCGGGACGCCGAATTTCGCGAGCAGGTCTTTCGCCTGATATTCGTGGATGTTCATGGGGTGGCGCCTTAAGCAATATGCGCCGCCATGCAAAGCGCCGAACGCCAGCCACCGACCGTGCCCGAGCGGCCCCAGCGCAAGATCATTCATGTCGACATGGACGCGTTCTACGCGAGCGTCGAGCAGCGCGACGACCCCGCGCTCAAAGGCAGACCGGTGGCGGTCGGCGGCGGGCATCGCGGGGTGGTCGCGGCGGCGAGCTATGAAGCGCGCAAGTTCGGGGTGCGCTCGGCGATGCCGTCGGTCACGGCAAGGCGGCGCTGCCCCGAGCTGGTGTTCGTCAAGCCGCGCTTCGACGTTTACAAAGCGGTGTCACAGCAGGTTCGCGCAATCTTCGCCGATTACACCGATTTGATCGAGCCATTGAGCCTCGACGAGGCCTATCTCGACGTCACCGAGGACCGGCTCGGGCTGGGCACGGCGCGCAAGATCGCCGAGGACATCCGCCGCCGGGTCCGCGCCGAAACCGGGCTCACCGCGTCGGCCGGGGTCAGCTACTGCAAGTTCATCGCCAAGCTCGCGTCCGACCACAACAAGCCCGACGGGCTGTGCGTGATCACGCCCGAGCGCGGACCCGAATTCGTTGCTTCGCTGCCGGTGGCGCGGTTTCACGGGGTCGGACCGGTCACCGCGCAGAAAATGGCGCGGTTGGGGATCGTCACCGGGGCCGACCTGCGGGAGTGGACTCCGCCCCAGCTCGAGGCGCATTTCGGCAGCGCCGGGCAGTGGTACTGGCGGATCTGCCGCGGCATCGACGAGCGCGAGGTCAAGCCCGACCGGCCGTACAAATCGGTTTCCGCCGAACGCACGTTCGACGAGGATCTGCGCGATCCGGCCGCGCTCGCCGCGCAATTGACGCGCGTTGCCGGGTTTGCGTGGGAGCGGGTCAAGCGTGCCGAAGTGCGCGGGCGGACGGTCACGTTGAAAGTGAAGTTCGCCGACTTCACCTTGATTACGCGCTCGAAGAGCTTCGCTCGACCGATCGCCGAGCAGGATGCGTTCGAGGCGGCGGGGCAGGTGCTGCTGGCGGCGCTGATGCCGGTACCGCAGGGCATCCGCCTGCTCGGTCTCGGGCTCCATGCGCTGGCCGAGGACGATCCCGCAGGTCCGGAGCAACTCGGGCTGGCGATCTGAGCATTTTTCTGTTATATAATTGTCATAGGCCGTCCGCGCCTCTGCGGCGGTCTTTCATGCAGGATCGAATTCACGAACGTGCTTGGCTGGACCGGGGGGTCGCTTGTTGGGGGGCGATTGCGGTGGCGCAGGCCGGCACGCGTGGGTGTTAGAGAAAGGTGCAATGAATGGCTGCTAAGGCCCTTAGCTTCGATGTTGGCGATTATGTGGTGTACCCCAAGCATGGTGTCGGCCGGGTGGTCGAACTCCAGAGCACCGAGATCGCCGGAACCCGCCTCGACCTTTATGTGCTCCGCTTCGAAAAGGAACGGATGACGCTGCGGGTCCCGGTCAACAAGGCCGATTCGGTCGGCATGCGCAAGCTGTCGAGCGACAAGACGATGAAGGACGCGCTGCAGACGCTGACCGGCAAGCCCAAGGTCAAGCGCACGATGTGGTCGCGCCGCGCGCAGGAATATGAAGCGAAGATCAATTCGGGCGACCTGACGTCGATCGCCGAAGTGACCCGCGACCTGTTCCGCGCCGACGACCAGCCCGAGCAGAGCTATTCGGAGCGGCAGATCTTCGAAGCCGCCTCGTCGCGCCTGGCG
>NZ_JANPKO010000141.1:0-11849 GCF_031426035.1 Sphingomonas sp.
AGTGATGGAAGGCGGCAAGCCCAAGGTCATCGAGAATGCGGAAGGCGCGCGCACCACCCCGTCGGTGGTCGCCTTCACCAAGGACAGCGAGCGGCTGATCGGCCAGCCGGCCAAGCGCCAGGCGGTGACCAACCCCGACAACACCATTTTCGCGGTCAAGCGCCTGATCGGCCGCCGCTTCGACGATCCGATCACCAAGAAGGACACCGAGCTGGTCCCGTACGAGATCACGCGCGGCGGCAACGGCGATGCGTGGGTCAAGGCCGGCGGCAAGGATTATTCGCCGTCGCAGATCAGCGCGTTCATCCTGCAGAAGATGAAGGAAACCGCCGAGGCCTATCTCGGCGAGACCGTCCAGCAGGCGGTCATCACGGTCCCCGCTTACTTCAACGACGCCCAGCGCCAGGCGACCAAGGACGCCGGGCAGATCGCGGGCCTAGAAGTGCTGCGCATCATCAACGAGCCGACCGCCGCCGCGCTCGCCTTCGGGCTGGACAAGCAGGACGGCAAGACGATCGCCGTCTACGATCTGGGCGGCGGCACCTTCGACGTCTCGGTGCTCGAGATCGGCGACGGCGTGTTCGAAGTGAAATCGACCAACGGCGACACCTTCCTCGGCGGTGAGGACTTCGACGCCAAGATCGTCGATTTCCTCGCCGACAAGTTCAAGGCCAAGGAAGGCATCGACCTGCGTTCCGACCGGCTCGCGCTGCAGCGGCTCAAGGAAGCCGCCGAAAAGGCCAAGATCGAATTGAGCTCGGCGGCGACCACCGAGATCAACCAGCCGTTCATTACCGCGCGCATGGAAGGTGGGGCAACCACCCCGCTCCACCTCGTGGAGACGATCACCCGCGCCGACCTCGAGAAGCTGGTCGCCGATTTGATCGACCGCACGCTCGAGCCGTGCCGCAAGGCGATCAAGGACGCCGGGCTGAGCGCCAAGGACATCGACGAAGTGGTGCTGGTCGGCGGCATGACCCGCATGCCGCGCGTGCGCGAAGTGGTGAAGGAGTTCTTCGGCAAGGAGCCGCACACCGGCGTCAACCCGGACGAAGTCGTTGCCATGGGCGCGGCGATCCAGGCCGGCGTGCTGCAGGGCGACGTCAAGGACGTGCTGCTGCTCGACGTCACCCCGCTGAGCCTCGGCATCGAGACGCTGGGCGGCGTGTTCACCCGCATGATCGACCGCAACACCACCATCCCGACCAAGAAGAGCCAGGTGTTCTCGACCGCCGACGACAATCAGAACGCCGTCACCATCCGGGTCTTTCAGGGCGAGCGCGAGATGGCCGCCGACAACAAGGTGCTGGGACAGTTCGACCTCGTCGGAATCCCGCCGGCGCCGCGCGGCGTGCCGCAGATCGAGGTCACCTTCGACATCGACGCCAACGGCATCGTCAACGTCTCGGCCAAGGACAAGGGCACCGGCAAGGAGCAGCAGATCCGCATCCAGGCGTCGGGCGGGCTCAAGGACGAAGACATCGACAAGATGGTCAAGGAAGCCGAGCAGTTCGCCGAGGAGGACAAGCAGCGCCGCGCCGCGGCCGAGGCCAAGAACCAGGCCGAAAGCCTGATCCACTCGACCGAAAAGCAGTTGGCCGAGCATGGCGACAAGGTCAGTGCCGAGGTCAAGGCCGAGATCGAAACCGCGCTGGCCGAGGCCAAGACAGCGGTCGAGGGCGGCAATGCCGAGGCGATGACCGAGAAAACCGCGGCGCTGACCCAGGCGGCGATGAAGCTGGGCCAGGCGATGTACGAGCAACAGCAGTCGGCCCAGCCCGAGGCGGATGCGAGCGCCGATGCCGAAGCCAGTGCCGAGGAGGCGCCGGCCGAGGAAGAAGTGGTCGACGCCGAATTCTCCGAAGTCGACGAAGAGCCCAAGGCGTAATGCGCTGGCCTGTCATCCCGGACTGGTTTCGGGGTGACGGGCAGGCCGCGGAGAAGTGGGCGTGATCGACACCGATTATTACGAATTGCTGGGCGTTCCGCGCGGGGCCGACGAGCGCGCGATCAAGGCCGCCTATCGCAAGCAGGCGATGGACTGCCATCCCGATCGCCACGGCGGCTGCACCGACAAGGAAGCGCATTTCAAGGCGATCAGCGAGGCCTATGACGTCCTCAAGGACCCGCAGAAGCGCGCCGCCTACGACCGCTTCGGCAAGGCCGCCTTCCAGAATGGCGCGGGCGGCAATCCGTTCGGCGCCGGCGGCGGCGGGTTCGAGGGCTTTTCCGACATCTTCTCGTCGATTTTCGGCGAGTTCATGGACCCGCGCGGCCAGCGCCAGAACGCCGCGCGCGGTGCCGACCTGCGCTTCGACCTCGAGCTGACGCTGGAGGAAGCGTTCGCCGGCAAGCAGGCCGAGATCACCGTCGAGGCCAATGCCCGCTGCGACACGTGCGAGGGCCGCGGCGCGCGCGGCGACAGCCGGGCCCAGACTTGCGACACCTGCGGCGGCGCCGGCAAGGTCCGCGCCCAGCAAGGGTTTTTCGTGGTCGAGCGCGGCTGCCCGGCTTGCCGCGGCAGCGGGGAGACCATCGCCGACCCGTGCCGCTCCTGCGACGGCGAGGGCCGCGCCCTCAAGCGCCGCAGCCTATCGGTGAAAATTCCCGCCGGGGTCGACGAAGGGACCCGCATCCGGGTTGCCGGCGAAGGCGAGGCGGGCGTGCGCGGCGCGGCGCCCGGCGACCTCTACATCTTCGTCCACATGAAGCCGCACAGCGTGTTCAAGCGCGACGGTACGACCTTGGTCGCCGACTGCCCGGTGAGCTTTACCACCGCCGCGCTGGGCGGCGCCATCAGCCTGCCCGGGCTCGACGGCAAGGCGGTCGAGATCAAGATCCCCGCCGGAATCCAGTCGGGCGAGCAATTGCGCCAGCGCGGTTCCGGGATGAGCGTGCTGAACGGCCGCGGGCGCGGTGACCTGGTCGCGCGCTTCCTGGTCGAAACCCCGACCCGGATGAGCGCCAAGCAGAAGAAAATCCTCGAGGAGTTCCGCGCCACCGAGACCGGCGACGAATGCCCCGCGGCGAAGAACTTCTTCGGCCGCATCAAGGACATGCTGGCGGGCTGACGGCGCTTTTCTACGACAGCCGGTCGATTTCCAGCTGGAGCGCGAACATCTGCGCGAACAGCTCCGCCGCCGCATAGGTCTCGAAACCGCACGCGCGCGGCGCCGCATTGTCGCACTTGAAGTGGCCGACAGTCTGCCCGGCGCGCACCATCGCGACCCGCAGGCTGGCGATGATCCCCTGGCTGACCATTTGCTCTGCCTGCGTGGCGGACGGGGCGCACAGCAAGGTGCAATCGATTGGCGCCGCGGCGGGCTTGCGCGGGAACATCGGCACCGCCGCGCAGTCCGCCGCGGCGAGCAATTTGGGTCCGCTCGCGGCATCTCCGGGGGCGGCGAACCGCGCCCCGGCGCGGCCGCTTTCGACGCGCTCCCCGCCACACTCCAGCGTGACCCGGTCGAACCCGGTCAGCGCGCGCATCCGCCGCGCCGCCATCTCGCGCAATTCGTGCCCGCGTACCTCCGCTAGCCCGTCGATCAGCCCGGCGACCGAGCCGATCGCTTCGCCCAGCCCCTGCTCGGGGCTCGGGACGCCCTCGAGCAGAACCTTGCCGCGGTTGATCTGGAAGGCGACGTCGAACCGGCCGCCGCCATCGGTCAGCCGCACTCGATAAGCGCGGGCGAGGCCGGTGGTGCCGCTCAGCTTGGAGAACAGGTTGCGGAGGTCGTGAAGCGGGTCCGCCTGAATGAAATTGCCGAGCGGCTCGCCGATCAGGGTGACGTGCGATTCGCCGAGGAAACGGTGGACGTTTTCGGACGCGCGGAGGACCAGCCAGTCGAGCGACAGCTCGAGCAAAAAGCCGTGCGGCTGGATGCTCGGCAGGTCGGCCGGCAGCGCGGCGGGCGCGTCTCGGGTCAGGCTGTCGTGCGGTTCGATCATGGTAATCCCCGCGCCAATCATACCCAAGCACTCGCCGATTTCACGTCAAAAATAAGCGGTTTAGGCAGCCGGGCCGAAAACCCGCGCGAAGATGGTGTCGACCTGGGCGAGGTGGTGGCCGAGGTCGAACAGCTTTTCGAGCTCGGCGGGGGCGATTTTGGCTGTGACCCGCGGATCGTCCTTGAGCAATTGCAGCAGCGACAGCGCGCCATCCGATTCCCACACCTTCATCGCGCTGGCCTGGACGAGGGAGTAGCTGTCCTCGCGGCTCATCCCGGCCTGGGTCAGCGCGAGCAGCACGCGCTGCGAGTGGACCAGCCCGCCCATGCGGTCGAGATTCTTCTGCATCCGCTCTGGATAGACCAGCAATTTGTCGATGACCCCGGTCAGCCGCGCCAGCGCGAAGTCGAGGGTGATGGTGGCGTCGGGGCCGATGAAGCGCTCGACCGATGAGTGCGAGATGTCGCGCTCATGCCACAACGCGACATTCTCCAGCGCCGGGGTCACCGCGCCGCGCACGACGCGGGCGAGGCCCGTGAGGTTTTCGGTGAGCACCGGGTTGCGCTTGTGCGGCATCGCCGACGAGCCCTTCTGGCCCGGCGAGATATATTCCTCGGCCTCGAGCACTTCGGTGCGCTGGAGGTGGCGGATTTCGGTCGCGAGGCGCTCGATCGACGAGGCGATCACGCCCAATGTCGCGAAGAACATCGCGTGGCGGTCGCGCGGGATGACCTGGGTCGAAATCGGCTCGGGGGTAAGGCCGAGCTCGGCCGCGACATGCGCCTCGATCTCGGGCGAGATGTTGGCGAAGGTGCCGACCGCGCCCGAAATTGCGCAGGTCGCGATGTCGTCGCGTGCCGCCGCCAACCGCGCCTTGCAGCGGTCGAACTCGGCGTAGGCCTGGGCCAATTTCAGCCCGAAACTGGTCGGCTCGGCGTGGATGCCGTGGCTGCGGCCAATCGTCGGGGTGGTCTTGTGCTCGAACGCGCGGCGCTTGAGCACCGCGAGCAGCGCGTCAAGATCGTCGAGCAACAGCTCGGCGGCCTGCTTCAATTGCACCGCCAGCGCGGTGTCGAGTACGTCGGAGCTGGTCATGCCCTGGTGGAGGTAGCGCGCCTCCGGACCCATCTTGCTCCCGGCCCAGGTCAGGAAGGCGATCACGTCATGCTTGGTCACCGCCTCGATTTCGTCGATCGCGGCGATGTCGATCTCGCCCAGCACATCGGCGCCGTAGGCGGCGCGGATCTTTTGCGCGTCCTCGGCCGGGATCATGCCCGTGCGCCCCATCGCCTCGGCCGCGAACACCTCGATCGCGAACCAGATCTTGTAGCGGTTGGTGGCCGACCAGATGGCCGTCATGGGGGCACGGGAATAACGTTCGATCATAGGCCGCGGCGGCTAGCAGAGGCGGGGCGGGGCGGCAAACCTCACAGCGCGGGCCGCTCGGCATGGTCGCGGATCCAGCGCGCGACGCCCCGGTCGACGATCAGGTCGAGGCCGGGCGCGCGGCGCATGCGGATCGCATACGGCTGCGGCCACAGCGCCCAGGACGTTTCCTTCAGCTCCATCTCGTCGAACGGCAGGAACAGCGGCGGGGTGCTGATGTTGAGCGGCGGCAGGATCGACAGCGCCAGGCCGTCGCGGCGCAGCACCATGCGAACCCCGGCGTAATTGCGAAAAGCGTTGATGGCGAGGCGGCTCCCGTCCTTCCGCTCGGTCACGACCACCGTTTCGATCGACTTGGTGGTGAGGATCGGCGAGCGGTTGTCGCCGTGATACTGGGCCGCGACCTTGCGCCACATCGCCGCATTGGCCTGGATGATCCACGCCATCAGGCCGAGGAACACCGCCATCCCCAGCAGCGTCGGGAAGATCATCTCGGGCCGCATGCGCCTCCGATCCATCGCATCGTCACAACAATCCCAGCGCGCGCAGGCTGCTGCGCCCCGACGACCCGACGATGATGTGGTCGTGGACCTGGACCTTCATATGACGCCCGGCCTCGGCCAGCTCGCGAGTCAGGCGGATGTCCTGGCTCGACGGGGTGGGGTCGCCCGATGGATGGTTGTGGACGATGATCAGCCCGGTCGCGCCGAGCGCGATGGCGCGGCTGATCACCTTGCGGACGTGCACCGACGCCTCGTCGACCGAGCCGCCCCACATCACTTCGTTGGCGAGCAGCAGATTCTTGGCGTTGAGGAACAGCACGCGCACTTGCTCGACCGCCGAATGGCCCATCGCCGCCTGGAGGTAGGAATCGACCGCGTCCGAGCTCGACAGCAAGTCGCGGCGCTCGAGGCGCGTCTCGAGCAGGCGCAGCGCCGTCGCCTCGGAGATCTTGAGCGCCCCGATCACGCTGTCGCTGAGCCCGGCGCGGCGCAGCGTTTCGGCATCCGCGCCGAGCAGTGCGCCAAGCCCGCCGAATTGATTGAGCAGCGCCTTGGCCTGCGCCTTGGTGTCGCGGCGGGGGATGGCGAGGGCGAGCAGATATTCGATAAGCTCATGGTCGAGCAGGGCTTTTCCGCCACCCTCGAACAGGCGTTGCCGCAGCCGGGCGCGATGGCCGGAGGCGTCGGTTGAGGGGTCCCCCATCGGACTGGCACGCTAGGGTCAAACTGGGCGCTTGCGCAACCGCCGGTTCATGCCGCTTACGGAACGGTGACCGAGACGGAGGGTTATCAAAGGCCGATGGCGGATTCGCACAGCGATGACGGGGGGAGTGCGGGCATAGCGCCCGAGCGCGTCGCCGTGCGCCGCCGCCGCGCCAGCCGCATCGCCGCGATCGCCTCGCTGGTGCTGCTCGCGGTGGTGGTGGTTGCGGTCATCGCAGCGTGGGTCGCGCGGCGCCCGCTCGCCAATAATCTGATCGAGCGCGAGTTCGCCCGCCGCGGCGTGCAGGGCAGCTACAGCCTCGACCGCGTCGGCCTGCGCACCCAGCAGGTCAGCAATCTCGTTATCGGCGACCCCAAGAAACCCGATCTGACCGCCAAATTCGCGCAAATCCAGGTGCGCATCACATGGAATGGCAGCGTCGAGGTGTACCGCATCGTCGCCCGCGGGGTGCGCCTGCGCGGGCGCGTGGTGCGCAACAAGGTGAGCTGGGGCGAGGTCGACAAATTGCTCCCCCCGCCGAGCGGCAAGCCGTTCGAACTGCCCAATTTCGTGCTCGATATCGCCGACAGCACGATCAGCCTGGCCACGCCATACGGCGGGCTCGGCTTCGCGCTGGCCGGCTCGGGCAACCTCACCGGCGGGTTCAAGGGCCGCGTGTCGGCGATCAGCCCGCGGCTGGTGCCGGGCCGCTGCCGGCTCGACAATTTGCGCGCGCAATTGCGCGTCGAGGTCGAGGCGCGGCGCCCGCATGTGGTCGGCCCGGTCCGCGTCGACCGCCTCAATTGCCCGCAAAGCCGCCTCGCGATGGTCGAGCCGTTGTTCAACATCGACAGCAAGTTCAACGAGGCGTTCACGTCCTACGACGGCAGCGGGCGGATGGCGATCCGCAGCTTCACCGCGGGCGACAACGGGCTCGCCGCGCTCAATGGCAAGCTGACCTTCTCGGGCGACCCCGAGGCGACCTACGGCAGCGTCAACCTCGCCGCCCAGCGCTCGCGGCTCGCCGCCATTTACGCCGAGCGCACGCGGCTGGCCGGCAAATATCGCCTCGGGCTGACCGGCGGCACGTTGGTGATGATCGGCGATTATGCCGCCGAGAGCGCCGCCATCGCGCCCTCGATGCTGGCCGGGCTGACCGGGCCGCTGGCGGCCGCGCGGCCGACGCCGCTGGGCGAGATCGCCACCGCGGTGGGCGGGGCGATCACCCGCACCGCGCGCGACTTCGACGCCTCGGGCGAACTGCGCGTGGTCAATTTCAGCGGCGGCGGGGCGGTGCGCATCGCCAGCGCCGACGTGCGCGGCCCCAACGGCGCGCGCGCGAAAGTGTCGGGCGGCGACGGCGTCACTTATTATTGGCCGACCGGCCGCCTGCGCATCGACGGCTTGATCGAGACCGGCGGCGGGGGGCTGCCGACCGGGCGCATCGCGCTCAGCCAGCCGCGCGGCGGCGCGCCGATGAGCGGCACCGCCGAGTTCCAGCCGTACCGCGCCGGCAATTCGCGCCTCGCGCTGGCGCCGATCCGTTTTGCCGCGGCGCGCGACGGCTCTACCCAGGTCAATACCATCGCGCTGCTCGACGGCAGCTTCCCCGACGGCCGCGTGCAAGGGCTGCGCTTGCCGATCAACGCGCGGTTCGGCGGCCGCGGCGGCTTCGCGCTCGGCCAGCAATGCCTGACCGGCCAGTTCACCTTCCTCCGCATGCGCGCGCTGCAGCTCGGGCCGACGCGGCTGCCGATCTGCCCGATCGGCCCGGCGATCATTTCGCAGCGGCCGGACGGCGCGCTGCAGATCGGCGCGCGCATGGCCAATCCCCGGCTCAAGGGCCGGCTCGGCCAGAGCCCGCTCGAGCTGGCCGCCGCCAGCGCGCGTATTTTCGGCGGGCGCCAGTTCGACGTCGCGCGGCTGGCGATGCGGCTCGGCCGTCCGCAGGCGCCGATCCTGTTCAATTCCAATACGCTGCGCGGCACCTTCGCCGGGAGCGGGGTCAACGGCAGCTTCGCCGGCGCCGATGCGCTGATCGGTAACGTTCCGGTCGCGCTCAGCGAAGGCGCGGGCACGTGGCGGGTCAATGGCGGCGACCTCGCGGTCAATGCCTCGCTGACCGCCACCGACCGCAATGACAACCCGCGCTTCTACCCGCTCAAGAGCGACGACGTGCGGTTCACTCTGGGCGGGGACATGGTGCGCGCCAACGGCACCCTCAAGCACCCCGCCAGCGGGACCAAAGTGACCGACGTGTCGATCGAGCATCGCCTGTCGAGCGGCGCCGGCCACGCCATCCTCGATGTTCCCGGAATCCGCTTCGGCCAGGGCCTCCAGCCGGAGGAGCTGACGCGGCTGACCGAGGGCGTCATCGCTTTGGTCGAGGGCAATATCACCGGGCGCGGGCGGATCGACTGGAACGGCACCAAGGTCAGTTCGAGCGGCGATTTCTCGACCGACGATCTCAACCTCGCCGCCGCGTTCGGCCCGGTCTCGGGCATCAAGGGCACGGTCCATTTCGACGATCTGCTCGCGCTCAGCACGCCGGCCGGCCAGTCGCTCCAGATCGCCTCGATCAACCCCGGCATCCTGGTCGAGAACGGCACCATCCGCTATCAATTGCTGCCCGGGCAGCTGGTCCGCGTCGAGCGCGGCGAGTGGCCGTTCATGGGCGGCCGCCTAATCCTCCAGGAGACCATCCTCAATTTCAGCCGCCCGACCGCCAAGCGGCTGACCTTCGAGGTCGTCGGGTTCGATGCCAAGCTGTTCGTCGATACCTTCGGGTTCCAGGGACTGGCCATCACGGGCAAGTTCGACGGCGTCCTGCCAATGATCTTCGACGAGGCCGGCGGCCGGATCGTCGGCGGGCGTCTCGATGCGCGTCCACCGGGCGGCGAATTCGCCTACACCGGCACCGAGCCGGACGCCGGAGTGATGGTCGGGGTAGCCTTCGACCTGTTGAGCAACATGCGCTATCAATCGATGGTCATTCGCCTCGATGGCGATCTGGCCGGAGAATTCGCGACCCGCTTCACGATCAGCGACATCTCGCTCGGGAACCGCGGCGGCGTCATCGCCGGCCTGGCGCGGGGCGCCCTCAAGAACGTGCCGTTGCGGGTCAATCTCAGCATCAAGGCCCCGTTCCGCGCGCTGATTCAGATGGCCAAGGGGTTCAAGGACCCCACCGCTGTGATCGCGCCGGTGATGCCGTTCCCGCTCGATACGCCCGGGATCACCGTCGAGACCCGCCTGCTCGGCAAGCAGGAAGAGCAGGACCGCATTACGCCGATCGACGATGTCGACGTTTCCACCAAACCCTCTGAGCCAAGCGAGTGACGGATATGAAACGGACAATACCGAAGCATGCATTTCGGCTGATCGCCGGCGCGGTGCTGAGCGTTCCACTGGCCAGCTGCGTGACCGTCGATGCGCCCGACAAGCCGATTGAGATCAATCTCAACGTCGCCATCCGGCAAGAGGTGGTCGTGCGGCTTCAACAGGACGCGCAGCAACTGATCCGCGATAACCCACAGGCGTTCCCGAAGACCCAGCCGCCGGGGAACCGCTGATGCGAATGCGCACCTTGCTTGCCGGCGCCCTATTGGCCGGGGCGGTGCCGGGGCCTGCGGCAGCGCAAATTCCGCCCGATCTGGCCGCGTCGATCAGCGCCGGGCAGGTCGGCGAGCGGTTCGACGGCTATCTCGGCTATCGATCGCCCGTCTCGGCAAGCGTTCAGCGGCAGGCCGGCGCGATCAACATTCGCCGCCGGACCTTGTACATCGATCTCGCGCGGCGGCGTGGCGCATTACCCCAGGATGTCGGCCTGGCGACCGGTTGCGAGTTGCTTGCCGGCGTCCAGATTGGTCAGACATATATGCTTTCCGACGGGGTCTGGCGTGTCCGTGCCGCGGGCCAGCCCGCGCCGGTTCCGGATTACTGCCGCTAGGAGCCGATTGGCGCTCGGATTGACCCAGGATGGTTGACTAAGCGCCGCCCGGTTCATAAAGGGGCCGCGCCTTGGCGGGCTCAAGCGCCGCCATGTCCCGCACTCGCACGCACGACGCTTCTCACCGGGGCTCGCTGCATCTGGAGCTAAGACATGGCGGTCGATGAACCCGCGCCGGACCCAGAGCTTCCACAGGATGCGCGTATCGGGTCGCTCGACGAGCGATTGCGGCATGCCCAGGAACAGGAAGCGCTGCGGGACCCCAAGGCGCAGCCCGATCCGACCACCCGGATCGCGCAGCAGCTGTTCGGCCACCTGATCGGTGCGCCGGTCGGCGGCGGGCTGATCGGCTGGGGCCTGGACACCTTGTTCGGGACCAAGCCGGTGTTTTTTCTGCTGATGCTGTTCCTCGGCTTCGGGGTCGGCGTCAGGAACGTCATGCGAGTTTCAAAGACCCCCCCGGGCGACCGCCCGGGCGCGGGTTCGTAAGAGGACAGGCGACCAGTGGCGGCCGAAGGCAAGATCGACCCGATGCACCAGTTCACGGTGGAGCCGCTGGTTCCGCTCAACCTCGGCGGCGTCGACGTGAGCTTCACCAACAGCTCGCTGTGGCTGCTCATCGCGCTGCTGCTGATCTACGGCTTCATGGCGATGGGCATGCGCCGCCAGCTGGTGCCCAACCGCTGGCAGGCCGCGGTCGAAGGGCTGACCGGGTTCATCGACGACATGGTCGCGGTCAACATCGGGCCCGAGGGCAAGAAGTTCGTCCCCTACATCTTCTCGCTGTTCGTGTTCATCCTCGCCGCCAATCTGCTCGGGCTGTTCCCGCTGTCGATCATCCCCGGCCAGCACCAGTTCACCACCACCAGCCATTTCAGCATCACTGGCGTGCTCGCCGTGCTGAGCTTCTCGATCGTGCTGATCGTCGGCTTCGCGCGCCACGGGCTGCATTTCTTCAGCCTGTTCATCCCGCACGGCACGCCCAAGGTGATGGTGCCGCTGATCGCCGCGATTGAGTTCATCTCGTTCATGGTGCGCCCGTTCAGCCTCGGTCTCCGGCTGTTCGTGGCGATGATCGCCGGCCACATCCTGATGGAAGTGTTCGGCAGCTTCATCGTCACCGGCTTCAACGGCGGACCAATGGGCTGGGGCGTCGGCGCATTGAGCTTTCTGTTCATCATCGGCGTTGCCGCGCTTGAGCTGCTGGTGTGTGCGATCCAGGCCTATGTCTTCGCTCTGCTGACGACGCTCTACCTCAACGACGCAATCAACCTTCACTAGTTCAAACAAGGAGTTTCACATGGATTTCGCTTCTGCTCAGGTCATCGGTGCCGGTCTTGCCGCGATCGGCGTTGGCGCC
>NZ_JANPKO010000142.1:0-42311 GCF_031426035.1 Sphingomonas sp.
TCTCGACCGGCTACCAGGCCAACCTCGGCATCATCTCCACCATCGCCGGCAAGGGCGATTATATCGTCCTCGACATCGACAGCCATGCCTCCATCTATGACGGCTGCGCGCTGGGCAACGCGCAGATCGTGCCGTTCCGCCACAACGACATCGAGGCGATGGAGAAGCGCTTGAAGCGCATCCCCGAAGGCGCCGGCAAGCTGGTCATCCTCGAGGGCGTCTATTCGATGCTCGGCGACATCGCGCCATTGAAGGAGATGGTCGCCATCGCCAAGGCCCATGGCGCGATGGTGCTGGTCGATGAGGCGCACTCGATGGGCTTCATCGGCGAGCATGGCCGCGGCGTCGCCGAGGCGCAGGGCGTGATCGACGATTGCGACTTCATCATCGGCACCTTCTCCAAGTCGGTCGGCACGGTCGGCGGCTTCTGCGTTTCCAACCACCCGAAGTTCGAGATCCTGCGGCTGGTGTGCCGCCCCTACGTGTTCACCGCCTCGCTGCCGCCGTCGGTGGTGGCCACCGCCGCGACCTCGATCCGCAAGCTCAAGGACAGCGCCGCCAAGCGCGCGCATTTGTGGGAGAATTCGCAGCGCCTCCACGCCGGCCTCAAGCAGCTCGGCTTCACGCTCGGCACCGACACCCCGCAATCGGCGATCATCGCGGTCATCCTGCCCGACCTCGAGCAGGGCATCGCGATCTGGCAGGCGCTGCTCGACGAGGGGTTGTACGTCAATCTGGCGCGGCCGCCGGCGACGCCCGGGGGGATGACCCTGCTGCGCTGCTCGTTGTGCGCCGAGCATAGCACGGAGCAGGTCGGCGACATCCTCGCGATGTTCGCCGCCGCCGGGCGCGCCACCGGCGTCATCGCCTGACCGGCGCGCGGCCTTCCACCGCTCGCCATGAGCGACTAGACTGACTTCATGACGCCGCAGGAAGAGATCAGCTTCGACTGGCGCCGGGGCGGGGCCGCGGCCGGCGCGCTGATCGCCACGCTGATCCTGCTCGCGATGGTCGTCCTGGTCGCTTTCTCCAACCGCGCCCGCGACGACGCGCTGGAAGGCGAGCGCCATGCCTATGACGTGACCCTGCTGGTGCGCACCGTCGACGCTTCGATTTCGCAGTCGGAAGCGGCGCTCGGCCGCTTCGTGCTCGACGAGAAGGTCGAGACCAGCGGCAACATCTATTACAATCAGTGGCGCCTCGCCGGTTACCAAATCCGCCAGCTCGACCGGCTGGTGGCGCGCGATGCCGAACAGCGCACGCGCGTCGGCGACCTGCGCCAGCTGTACCAGCAACGGGGCGTGGAATTGGCGACGGCGGCGCGCGCGGCTGCCGGCAGGCAGGGCTCGGGGGCGATCAACCTCTATTACTCGGCCGCGCTGTCACCGACCGGCCCGGCGCTTCGCGCCAAGCTGTCCGAAATCGCCGACAACGAGCGGGCCTTGCTGCGCGAGCGGATGGCGCAAACCCAGATCTTCTCGGCCGAAGCCGACCGCCTGACCGATTACCTCAGCTGGCTCGGGCTGATCGTCGGCGCCGCCGCGATCTTCCTCAGCGTGGTCGCGGTGCAGGCGCTGCGCCTCAACGCCGCCGCCCGCCGCCTCGCCGAGAGCCAGCTCGAGCGTGCCGAGGGGCTCGAGCAGGCGGTCGCCGAGCGTACCCGCGAACTGCTCACCGCCAACGAGGCGCTCAAGGCCGAAGCGGTCGAGCGCCAGGCGGCCGAGGCCCAGCTCAGGCAAGTCCAGAAGATGGAAGCGGTGGGCCAGCTGACTGGCGGCATCGCGCACGACTTCAACAACATGCTGGCGGTGGTGGTCGGCGGCATCGACCTCGCCCGGCGCCGTCTCAACGGCCCCCGCCGCGAAGTGCTCAACCACCTCCACAACGCGATGGAAGGCGCCACCCGCGCCGCCGCCTTGACCCGCCGCTTGCTGTCGTTCGCCCGCTCCGAGCCGCTGTTGCCCGAGCGCGTCGACAGCTCGGAGCTGGTCGCCGGCATGTCCGACCTGCTCGACCGCACCTTGGGCGAGCGGATCCAGGTCGAGATCGACATCGCCGCCGACGCGTGGCCGATCTACGTCGATTCCCACCAGCTCGAGAACGCCATCGTCAACCTCGCGGTCAACGCGCGCGACGCGATGGACGGCACCGGCATGATGCGCGTGTCGACCGCCAACGTCACCCTCGCCGCCAACCAGGTCGGCGACATCCAAGGCGGCGATTATGTCCGCATCTCGGTCAGCGACAGCGGCTGCGGGATGACCGACGAGGTGCGCGAGCGCGCGTTCGAGCCGTTCTTCACCACCAAGCCGGTCGGCAAGGGCACCGGGCTCGGGCTCAGCCAGATCTTCGGCTTCGCCCACCAGTCGGGCGGCGAGGTCGGGATCGAGAGCAAGGTCGGGCACGGCACCACGGTGTCGATCTATTTGCCGCGCACCGACGCCGCGGCGACCGCGGTCCCGCTTCACCCCGCGGCCCAGCGCAGCGACCTCGACACCACCGTCCCCGGCGCGCGCATCCTGCTCGTCGAGGACGACCCGCGCGTGCGCTCGTCGACCGTCGAGGCGCTCGAGGACCTCGACTACGAGCCGGTCGCCTGCTCGAGCGGCGCCGAGGCGATCGACTTGTTCGCCGGCCAGCAGTTCGACCTCGTCATCAGCGACGTCATCATGCCCGAGATGACCGGCCCCGAGCTGATCCGCAATCTGAAGGCGACGCATGACGATTTCGCGGTGCTGTTCGTCACCGGCTATGTCGGCGAGGGCGAAACCCACGACCTCGTCGGCCACGAGCTGCTGCGCAAGCCGTTCACCGTCAGCGCGCTCGCCGGCGCGGTCGCCGCGGCGCTGTCGCGGCCGCCTAGCGCACGGCTCCGGACCTCAGCAAGCGCGGCAAAAGGCTGATCGCGGCGAGCAAAGGCCAGCGCCGCTGCCACGGCTTGATGCGGATATCGGTGCCGGCGTGGCGGTTGATCTTCCACGCGATGTAATCGACCCCGCCGGCGAACGTCGCGCTGGCCTTGGCCAGCCGCACCACCGACAACGCTTTTCCTTTCAGCTGCGTACGGCGCCACCATCGCGCCATTTGGTCCGGAGCCATCAGGTTCGCGACCTCACCATTCGGCCCCACGCCGGTCAATCTTGCTATGGTAGAAAGCGACGCCTGGCCGAAGCTCTCAAAGCGGCCCCGGTCAGAGTCTACGATGGACGCGGCCTTCCCGGCGCGCTCCGCCCGCAATTCCGCCCGGTAGGTCAACTCGAAGCCGCAATTCCAGATGTCTGTAATGCTGTGATCGCGATCCTGAGCCATCATCGGCATGGTGTATTGAAAGAGCGTCGGCGCGGCGTCTTGGACCACTTCGAGCACGCGCTCTGCAGCGGCCGCGTTCGCCGTCCACACCAACCGCGAAGGTTGGGCGAACCGGGCCCAAACGGAGGTGCTGCGCGCGTAACGACCGACTTCCCGGCGAAAATCGCCTTCGCTCAGCACGGCATATTTCGCGCGCAAACCATCCTTCTCAAGATAGAACACATTGGGCGGCACCAGTTTGTTCGCCAGCGCCAGCCAGCGCCGGTCGTAGGCGGCGCGGTAGTCGGACACGATCAAATAGAAATCGAGCATCAGCCCATCGAGCTGCTTCTCGCGCAGGCACGAGCCGTAGAACAGCACCGCGCGGGACGCGTCGCCGTGACGCCGCGCGATCGCTTCGGCCAGCTTGGAAACCTGGGGATCGACCGCGGCGCCGAGCTCGGCCGCGACCAGCTCGCGCAGCGCGCTCATGTCACACCGCGGCGAGGCGCACGAACGACAACGGCCGCGCCCGGCGCAGCACCACCGGCTGGCCGAGGGTCGCCTGGAACATCTCGCCGTCGAGGATCAAATTGGAGCGGTCGCCCTCGATGCTGATCTCGTCGGCCTCTTCGAAATGGACCCCGGTCACTTTGTCCTTGCCGAGCTTGCCCAGCAGCCCCGCGAACAGCGCTTTCAGCAACGAGCCCGGCCGCTCCTCGATCGCCACCAGCTTCATCCGCCCGTGCCCGACCCCGCCCAGTTCGCTCGACAGCAGCATGCGCTCGAGCGTGGTCACCGCGAGCAGCGAAAAGCGCCCCGACAGCCGCCCCCCGCGCGCCACCGACACCTGCAGATGCGACGGGTTGGGCGGGAGGAAATCGGCCTTCAGGCGGAACAGCATGCGGAACAGCAAGGCGACCGCGGTCAGCGCGTGGCTGAGCCCGTTGGGCAGGCCCAGCGGGTAAATCTTGTGGCGGCAATAGAGCATGGTGTCGGCGAGCCCGGCGCCGCCGAGGAACATGCCGATCACCGGGTGCCCGTGCGGGTCGCAGCGCAGCGCGATCAGCTCGCGCGCGACGATATGCGGCGCGAGGTCGGCCTGGGCCAGGCCGAGCAACCGCTCGAGGGCGACGATCGGGTCGCCCTGCGCGCCCAGGTCCATCGCGATCAGATTGGTCTTGCCGTTGGGCAGCACCGCCACCGGCGGCGGCTCGTCCCCGAAATGGCCGCCGTTGTGGATTTCGGTCAGCGCGGCCTGGACCGTCCCGTCGCCGCCGTTGATGACCAGCATCTTGGGCCGTACGCGGGCAATCGTCTTCAAGGCATCGCCGATCTGCTCGGCGCGCTCGACCTCGTAGTGGAAAATGTCCGGATGCTGGTCGCACAAGGCGCGGATGCGCGACAGTTGCGCGATGTTGCCCGTCGACTTGGGGTTCGACAGCAAGGCGATCCGCGGCCGCCCCATCAGCTGTTGATCGGCCGGATCGCGAGGCCCTTGAAATATTGCAGCTCGACCCCGACGCGCCGCGGCGCGCCGCCGACGCTGACCGAGGTGCGGCTGAACGACGGCTTCAAATTGGTGATCGACAGCCGCGGGTTGCCCGAATAGCCGCCGCCGTCCTGGCGATCCTTTTCGCCATTGGCGTTGAGGTCGTGGTGGACCGCCACCGCATAGCGCCCCGGCCCGGGCACCGCGAGGCACACGTCGACCGGCCCGGTCGAGTGGATCGGCAGCTTGACCTTGCGCACCGTTCCCTTGCGCACGAGGTAGCGGTCGGCCTCGTAGACCCCGACCTTGAGGATCCCGGTCGGCCGCTTGAACCCGCTGACCCTGACCAGCATCGCCGGCTTGCCCGAGGTGCACGCCGCGGCATCCTTGCCGACGATCGCCGGCCGCGCCGCGGTCGCGCCCGCGGCAAGCAGGGCGGCTCCGATCAGGAGGTGCGATTTCGACATGATTATACCAACCGGTTCGTTATAGACGCAGACGGGCGGGCGCCCTTTCGACAAGAGCATTTGCCCGCCCATATGCTGTTGTCGGCCGAATTTGCGGCCAAATCATGGTGTTGGAACGACCAAAATTGCGCCGCCTGTCGCTCATCGACCGCTATCTGGCGCGCTCCATCGCGGTCCCCTTGCTCGGCACGCTGATTCTCGCCGCCATGCTGCTGGTCCTCGACAAGATGCTGCGGCTGTTCGATTTCGTGGTGATGGCGGGCGGCCCGGTCAGCGTGGTGTGGCGGATGCTCGCCAATCTGCTCCCCGAATATCTCGCGCTCGGCATCCCCATCGGCCTGCTGCTCGGCATCCTCCTCGCGTTCCGCAAGCTCGCCTTGTCGTCCGAGCTCGACTCGATGCGCGGGGTCGGGCTCGGCTACACCCGCCTGCTCCGCGTGCCGTACATCTTCGCGGTGGTCCTGATGCTGCTCAACATCGCCATCGTCGGCTACATCGAGCCCTACTCGCGCTACCGCTATGAAGGGCTGCGCTTCGACCTCCGCTCGGGCGCGCTCGGCGCCTCGGTCAAGGTCGGCGAGTTCAACCGGCTAGGCAAGCGCATCACCCTGCGCGTCGACCGCAGCGAGAATGACGGCACCCAGCTCCACGGCATCTTCGTCGCGTTGGACGACAAAAGCGGCACCTCGGTCACCGCCACCGCCGAGCACGGCCGCTTCCTCTCGACCGACGACCCCGACACCATCCTGTTCCGCCTTGAAAAAGGCCGCCTGGTCCAGGATTCGCCGAAATTCGCGACCCCGCGCACGCTCGCCTTCGACAGCTACGACCTGCCGTTCGACCTGCCCTCGGTCGACACCTTCCGCGGCCGCGGCAAGGAGCATGAGGAGCTCACCCTCCACGAACTGGTCCAGGTCGGCTACGGCGACGGCGGCGAGCCGCGCCAGCGCCGCCAGGCCCAGGCCAACCTCCACTTCCGCCTGGTCGAGGTGGTGATGATGCTGATGCTGCCTTTGCTCGCCATCGCGCTCGCCGTCCCGCCCAAGCGCAGCTCGTCGTCGCTCGGCATCTTCGTCGGGATCGTGATGGTGGTCGCCTATCACAAGATCAACCAATGGGGTCAGCAGGCCGCCGGGCGCGGCGACCTCGACCCGGTGGTGGCGATGTGGGTGCCGTTCGCGATCTTCGTCGCGCTGATCTTCTGGATGTACCACGTCATCGCGCACCGCCCCGGCGGCCAGCCGATCGCCGCGCTCGAGCGCGCCTTTGCCCAGGTCGGCCGTTCGCTGCGCCGCCTGCTGCCGGCGGCCAGCCGCGCATGATCAACCTGCAATTCTTCCCCTCGCGGGAAATCGCCTTCTACACCGTCAAGCTGTTCGTCACCCGCAGCCTGGCGGTGCTGGTCGCCCTCGTGCTGATCCTGATGACCCTCGACCTGCTCGGAGAATCCGGAAAAATCCTCAAGGTCGAGGGCAATGGCGACGCCGAGCTGTGGCGCTACGTGATGCTCCGTTTGCCTTTGCTCGCGGCGCGCTTCCTGCCCTTCTCGGTGCTGCTCGGGACGCTCATCGCGTTCGCCGGATTAAACCAGCACAGCGAGGTGATCGCGATGAAGGCGGCGGGCATCTCGGCCCACCAGATCCTCGCCCCGCTGATCGTCGCCAGCCTCGCCATCGCCGGCCTGACCTTCGTCTTCAACGAGACCGTGGTGGTCAATTCGGCGCGCGCGGTGACCGCGTGGAGCGACAACGACTATGGCCCGGTCCCGGCCGACAGCGCGATCAGCAGCAACGTCTGGGTGCGCCACGGCGGCGACCTCGTCCGCGCCCGCTACATCGGCGGCACCGGAGCCCGCTTCCACGCCGAGAAACTGACCATCTACGAGCGCGAGGGCGGCATCCTCGCGCGCATCGTCGAGGCCGAGCGCGCGGTCCCCGAGGGCGCCGGCTGGACGCTCTCCAACGTGCGCATCTACGACGCCGAGATGAACCTCGTCCGCCGCCAGCCGCAGATCCGCGCTTTGGCCGGGGTCGAGCCCGAGCAGTTCACCCTCGCCCGCACCGACCCTGACCTCGTCGACTTCTTCACTTTGCGGGAGCGCATCGCCCAGATGGAGCGCGCCGGCCGCCCCACCGCCGAGGCCGAGCCCGGGCTGTGGCACAAGATCTCGAGCCCGCTGTCGACCTTGCTGATGCCGCTACTCGCCGCGGTCGCCGCGTTCGGCCTCGCGCGTTCAGGCCACGTCCTGCTCCGCGCCACCATCGGGATGGCCTTGGGCTTCGCCTACTTCGTCGCCGACAATTTCAGCCTGGCGATGGGCAATGTCGGCGCCTACCCCCCGATCATCGCCGCCTGGGCCCCCTTCCTGTTGTTCCTGCTGATCGGCGAAACGGTGCTAATTCAGAGCGAGGAGTAGCCATCCCCTCCCCTCGAGGGGAGGGGCGACTCGCCGCCAGGCGAGCGGGGGTGGGGCCACCGCGGATCGCAGAAAAGTCCCCCTCACCGCGCCCGCTCGGCCTGCGACGGCGACTGGTAAGCCGAAGGCCGCTTGTGCGCGATCATCGGGAAGGTTTCGCCGCCGTGGTAGGTCACCGTACCGCACATCACGTCGCCCTTGGCCGACAGCGTCCCGTCGAACCGCACATCGCCCTCGCGTGAGGCGACCACCATGGCGACGCGGTTGCCGGTCACCGCGATGCGGCGCACCACCACCGGCGCGGTCCTGACCGGCGCCAGCGAGCCGCCATAATCGGCGCCGACGAAGCCGATCGACATCAGCCCGAAGCTCGGCGTCCCGCGCGGCACCATCAGGAAATCCCAATGGCCGTGCAGGTTCGGCGCCTCGCCGCCCGCCGCCGCGGCGCCGGTGTTGCAGTTGAGCGCGATCGACTGGGCGGACGGTGCCGCCGCCGCCGCCGGGGCGACGCAGGCGGTGGCGGCGAAGGTGGTAGCAGCGAAAGCGGTGGCCAGGGCAAGCGCCAGCAAGCGATTCATCGGGATGTCTCCAGGTTGAAAGGGCGGTGGGGCGCGGGTGGCGCCGGGAATGGCGAAATCCACCGAGCGCGCCGCATCGACAAGCCGGATTTTCGCCAATAGCCTGCGCTTTTTCGCCAATGCGGGAAGTATGCAGTTCACGCAGCGCCAACGGCTTTCGCAGTCGAGATGGAGGCCGTTGCTGGCCGCGATCGCGGTCGGCCTGCTGCTCGGCTTCGCCGGCCCGTTCGGTTCCTACCCGGCGTTCCCCACCGCGACCCGCTACGCCTTTTGGCTCGGTCTGACCGCGGCCGGCGTGGTCGCCGCGCTCGCCGCCGACGCGGTGCTGCCGCGATCAAGGCTGCGCCCCGGCGCGCTCCGCATCGCCGCTGTCGCCCTGCTCTCCGCGCTGCCGATGACCTTCGTCGTGGCGTGGACCATGTCGCTGATCCAGCCCGGCCGCTTCTACACGCCCGCGCAACTGTTCGGCCTGTTCTGGGGCGTCGCGGCGGTGCAGCTGCTGGTCGCCTTCGCGGCAACCGCCACCGCGCGCACAGCCGATGGCGCCGAGGACCAGGGCCGCGCGCCGCTGCCCCCGGAGCGAGTTGCACAGACGTCCCCCGCCGCCTTCCCATCCACATTGCTAAAAAGGCTACCGCCGGCGATCGGCAGCGACATCCTCGCGCTCGAAACCGAGGATCATTATCTGCGCGTCCACGCCGCCGCAGGCAGCGCCCTTATCCTGATGCGGATGGCCGACGCGGTCGCTTTGCTCGACCCCCGCCTCGGCGCGCAGGTCCACCGTCGCTGGTGGGTCGCCGAGGCCGCCGTCGCGGCCATGCGGAGCGACGGGCACAAGCTGTCCCTCTGCCTGACCAACCAAACCGAAGTCCCCGTCGGCCGAACCTTCGCGGCGGCCGCCAAGGCAAGGTTCGCCGATGCGCGCAGTGCCGGTGACCCGGACAACCGCCGCGAACGGGACATTAGCGGGCTTTAAGCGCGCCATGCGCGCGTATTCAGAGCGCAAATCGGCGGGCAAGGAGACCCCGCCGCTTACAAAATTCACCCGAACTGTCTAAAAAGTGCCGCATTGCGCCCCCACTTGGGGTCGGTTGGCGGTGCGGGGCCGCCGGTTTTGCCGCTTTTCAAGGACGATTCGTGACTTCCGACGCCATGCCCAAGCAGATCTGGAAACGGTCGCATTACCTCGACCGGATGACGCTCGGCGAGCTGTGGGTGGCCTATTTCCAATATCCCGCGATCATCGCCTACATCGCGCTCAGCATCGCCGCGGTCGGCGTATGGTTCGCATTTCCCGCGACCGCGCTGCAGACCTTCCTCGCCGCCGGCCTGACCGTGATGGCCTATCCATTGGTATGGTACGCACTCCACCGCTGGGTGCTTCACTCGCGCTGGATGTTCAAGGTGCCGGCACTGGCGGCGACGTGGAAGCGCATCCACTACGACCACCACCAGGACCCCAACCATCTCGAGGTCTTGTTCGGCGCGCTGCACACCACGCTGCCGACCATCGCCTTGATCACGCTGCCGCTGGGCTATGCCATCGGCGGCACCGGCGGCGCCGCGGCGGCGTTCGCGGCGGGGCTGGTGACGACCTGCGTCTATGAATTCGTGCACTGCATCCAGCACCTCGCCTACAAGCCCAAATTGAAGCTGATCACCGAGATGAAGAAGCGCCACATGGCGCACCATTTCCACGATGAAACGGGCAATTTCGGGATCACCAATTACTTCTGGGACCGCGTGCTCGGCACCTTCTACGCCCGCCCCGAGCGCCCCGCGAAAAGCCCGACGGTGTTCAACTTGGGCTACACGCCCGAGGTCGCGCGGATCTATCCCAAGGTCGCCGAGCTGTCGGGCGGCGTCGCCACCGGCCACCCGCGCCGCCGCGACGCGGCTTGATCGACCGCGCCCCGGAAGGCTGCTGACCTGCTGACGATCCGGCCCGTTCAATCCAAGGCCGACCGCCGCGCCTTCGTAGATCTGGTATGGGCGGTCTACCGCGACGACCCGGCGTGGGTCCCACCGCTCAAGAGCGAGGTCCACGCCCTCATCGACCCCAACAAGAACCCGTGGTTCGGCCATGCCCGCGCGATGCTGTGGCTCGCCGAGCGCCACGGCAAAGTGGTCGGCCGCATCAGCGCCCAGGTCGATCAGCTGGTGCTCGAACAGATGGGCGCCGGAACCGGCCAGTGGGGCATGTTCGAGGCGCTCGACGGCGAGGCCGCCGCGGCGCTGATCGCCACCGCCGAGCATTGGTTGCGCGGCGAGGGAATGACCCGCGCGCTGGGCCCGGTCAGCCTGTCGATCTGGGATGAGCCCGGCCTCGAAATATCCGGTTTCGCGGAAGCCCCGACCGCGATGATGGGCCACCACCGCCCTGAATATGCGGCGTGGATCGAAGCCGCCGGCTACGCCAAGGCCAAGGATTTGCTGACCTACGCGGTCGACATCGCCAATTGGTCCGACCCGCTCGCCGACCGCATCGTCGCCGCCGGCCAGCGCAACCCGCGCATCCGCCTGCGCAGCGTCGACAAGAGCAAGTTCGACGCCGAGGCCGCGCTGATCCTCGGCCTGCTCAACGACGCCTGGTCGGACAATTGGGGGTTCGTGCCGCTGACCCCGGCCGAGATCGCCTACGCCGGCAAAAAATTGAAGCCGGTGATTTACGAGGACCTAGTGCTGATCGCCGAGGTCGATGGCGAGCCCGCTGCGTTCATGCTCACCCTACCCGACATCAACGAGCTGATCCGCGACCTCGACGGCCGCCTGCTCCCGTTCGGCTGGGCCAAATTGCTATGGCGCTTGCGGCGCCCACGCGTGCGCCGCGTCCGCGTGCCCCTGATGGGGGTCGCCAAGCGTCTCCACAACACGCGGCTCGCGACCCAACTTGCGTTCATGCTGATCGAGACCATCCGCCGCGCCGCGGTCACCAACTACGGCGCCACCCACGGGGAGTTCGGCTGGATCCTCGAGGACAATAAGGGAATGGTATCGATCGCCGAGCTGCCCGCCGCTCAGGTCAACCACGTCTACCGCATCTACGAAAAGGCGCTCGCCTAGCTCACGCCAGCTCGACCCAGGTCGGCGCGTGGTCGCTGGCTTTCTCCTCGCCGCGCGCCCAGCGGTCGACCCCGGCGCCGCGCAGGCGGTCGTTGGCCTCGGGGGAGCACAGCAAATGGTCGATGCGGAACCCCGCGTCGCGCTGCCAACAGCCCGCGGTGTAGTCCCAGAACGTATACAGCTTGGGCTCGGCGGGGTGCAGCGCGCGCAATGCATCGGTCCAGCCCTGATTGACGATGCGGCGCCACTCGGCGCGCGTCTCGGGCTGGAGCAAGGCGTCATGCTGGGTGGCGCGGACCGAGAACACGTCGCGATCTTCCGGCACGACATTCCAGTCGCCCGCCAACACCACCGGACGCTCGGCGGCGAGCAGCTCGGCGGCGTGGGCGCGCATGCGCTCCATCCACTTGAGCTTGTACTCGAATTTCTCGGTGCCCACCGGGTTGCCGTTGGGCAGGTATAGCGAGCCGACGATGACCCCCGCGACCTCGGCCTCGATATAACGGCTGTGGCTGTCGTCGGGATCGCCCGGCAGGCCGACGCGGCGCAGCGCCGGCGCATCCCCGCGGGCGAGGATGGCAACCCCGTTGAAGCCCTTCTGCCCGTGCCACACCGCGCCATAGCCGGCCGCCTCGATGTCAGCGACGGGCAGCGCATCGTCGGCGCATTTCAGTTCCTGCAGGCACACCGCGTCGGGTTGCTCGCGCGCCAGCCATTCGAGCAGGCGCGGCAGCCGCGCGCGAATGCCGTTCACATTGAACGTCGCGATTTTCACTAGACGGAGAAGCTGGACCCGCAGCCGCAGCCCGAGGCGGCGTTGGGATTGGTGACCTTGAACGCGGACCCGCCCAAGTCCTCGACGAAATCGACGGCAGAGCCCTTGACCAGGTCGAGACTGACCGGGTCGACCACGAGTTTCACGCCGTCGGTCTCGGCAGTCGCGTCGCCGGCCTCTGCGGCCTCGGCGAGCTCGAAGCGATAAGTAAAGCCGGAGCACCCGCCGCCGTCGACCGACAGCCGCAGGATCGCCGGCACGGACTGCTTGGCGGCAATTGCGGCAACGCGCTTGGCGGCGCTGGCCGTCAGGGAAATGGGTTCGCTCACCCGAGCGAGATAGGGATGAGCCGCCTCAGCGGCAAGGCGATCGTCAGTTGGGCAATCAGCGCTTGCGGGCGCCGGTCGGGCCGCCCAGCGCGACCTGGTCCATCGCATGGCTGCCGGCGTTGCGCTGCATGGCGACCAGATAGTCGGTCGACTTCATGAACGGGATCGGGTTGACCGCGCGGCCGTCGATGCGGACTTCGTAGTGGAGGTGGCTGCCGGTCGAGCGGCCGGTCGAGCCCATGCGGCCGATCAGTTCGCCGCGGCGGATGCGCTGGCCGGCGCTGACGCCGATCGAGGACAAGTGGCCGTAGCGGGTTTCGATGCCGCGGCCATGGTCGATCTTGACCAGGTTTCCGTAGCCGCCGCTGTTGTAGCCGGCGTCGCTGACAGTGCCGTCGGCGGTGGCGTAGATCGGGGTTCCGACCGGGCCCGACAAATCGATCCCGGCGTGCATCGCGGCGCGCCCGGCGAACGGGTCGGAGCGGACGCCGTAGCCGCTGGTGAACGCGGCGGTCTTGACCGGCTTGTCGGAGGGGACGGCGATGGCGCCGTTCTGGAGGTTGTCGAGCTTCTTCCAGCTCATGAACAATTGCTTGAAGGTCGGGTCGGACTTGCCGGCCGCTTCGAACGGGCCGCCCATGCCGCGCTCGAGGCGCGCCGGGGTCAGGCCAAGCCGCTTCAATTCAGCGGCGGCGGAACGGTAGCGGGCATCGAGCGCGCGGGCAGCGAGAGCGGCCTGGGCCAGCTGCGCGCCTTCGACGCGGGCCAAGGGTGCCGCAACGCTGTCGGGCAAATTCGCCGAATCCGCGGCGTCGGCGAACGCGGCGGGATCGACCACTTCACCGGCCAGGATCGCGGTGAGCATTTCCTGGCGTTGCTCGACCTGACGCACCCGGAGTTCGGCGGCCGCCGCCACGACGGCGACATCGCGCGGCATCGCCGCCCCGCCAGTGAGCATCTGCGCGGCGGCAAAACCGGACCAGCCGACCAGGGCCAGAAGCGCGAAGAAGAACACGGCCTGGACCGGCGCGGAAAGGCGGAACCGGCGCAGCTTCGAGCCGTCATGGATGAACAGCTCCCGATCGCGGAACAAAGCGAATGAAGCGGTCAACGCTTTAGCCATGAAGTCAAAGCTCCCAGTCGCAGCGGCACGCAGCAAAGCGCACGCTTGAAAAATCTCTCTAGTGAGGAGCTCCCCAGCCCCCGCCAGCGACACGATTTTGCCCATCGCGAGCCGGCTGAGGGGAGACTGACCCGGGCTGGTTAACAAATTCAACCGCTAGTTCCGTCCTGCGGGACGAACCGTCCGCTCCATGCGGTGAGTCGATTGGACCGGTTGCGGAAGATCAAGCGGTTACCGGGAATTTAATCGCTTAAACGGCTGCTTATGCGATTCTTTCACCGCGCGGCGGCAACTTGCTTGCCATCGCGGGAAAGCCCGCTACGGCCTGCGGCGGGCCACGCCGTCCCAACGCGGCGCGCGCTCTCTGTGAGGAGAGTTAAGATGGTAAACAAACCGGCCGCGCCGCCAGCGCGCCCGCATTTCTCGTCCGGCCCGTGCGCCAAGCCGCCCGGCTGGAGCCCCGACCAGCTCGACACGCGATCGCTCGGCCGCTCGCACCGCGCCGCGATCGGCAAGGCGCGGCTTGCCGAGGCGATCGAGCGCACGGCGGCGCTGCTGCGCCTGCCCGACGGCTACCGCCTTGGCATCGTCCCCGCCTCCGACACCGGGGCGATGGAAATGGCCTTGTGGTCGCTGCTCGGCCCGCGTGCCGTGACGATGCTGGCATGGGAGAGCTTCGGCGCCGGCTGGGTCACCGACGTGGTCAAGCAGCTCAAGCTCGACGCCGACGTTCGCACCGCCGATTACGGCGAGATCGCCGATCTCTCGGGCATCGCCCCCGACAACGACATCGTGTTCACCTGGAACGGCACCACCAGCGGCGTTCGCGTGCCTGACGCGAACTGGGTCGCTGCCGACCGCACCGGCCTGTCGATCTGCGACGCCACCTCGGCCGCGTTCGCGCAAGGCATCGACTGGCAGAAAATCGATGTCGGCACCTTCTCCTGGCAGAAAGCGCTCGGCGGCGAGGGCGGGCACGGCATGCTGGTGCTGTCGCCGCGCGCGGTCGAGCGGCTCGAAGCCGGCCCGGTGCCGCGCCCCTTGCCCAAGATTTTCCGCCTGACCAAAGGCGGCAAATTGATCGACGGCATCTTCAAGGGCGAGACGATCAATACGCCCTCGATGCTGGCGGTCGAGGATTGGCTCTACGCGCTGGGCTGGGCAGAGCAGGCCGGCGGGCTCGACGCGTTGATTGTCCGCGCCGACGCCAACGCCGCGGCGCTTGACCGCTGGGTCCAGCGCACCGCCTGGATCGAGCATCTCGCGCGTGACCCGGCGACGCGCTCCAACACGTCGGTGTGCCTGCAATTCGCCGACCGCAGCGACGAGGCCGCCAACCAGGCGCGCCAGAAAGCGATCGTCAAGCTGCTCGAAGCCGAAGGCGCGGCGTTCGACATCGGCGCCTACCGGGACGCCCCGCCGGGCCTGCGCATTTGGTGCGGCGCCACGGTCGATACCGCCGACATCACCGCCTTGGGCCCATGGCTCGACTGGGCATGGGAGCAGACCAAGTGAGCGAGCAGGTAAAAGTCCTCATCTCCGACCAGATGGACCCCAAGGCGGCGGCGATCTTCCGCGAGCGCGGCATCCATGTCGACGAGATCACCGGCCAGTCGCCCGACGAATTGGCGGCGATCATCGGCAACTACGACGGCCTCGCCATTCGCTCCTCGACCAAGGTCACCGCCAAGCTCCTAGACGCGGCTCCACGACTGAAGGTGGTCGGCCGCGCCGGGATCGGGGTCGACAATGTCGATATTCCCGCCGCCACCGCGCGCGGCGTGGTGGTGATGAACACCCCGTTCGGCAATTCGATCACCACCGCCGAGCACGCCATCGCGCTGATCTTCGCGCTCGCCCGCCAACTGCCCGAGGCCGACGCCTCGACCCAGGCCGGCAAGTGGGAAAAGAACCGCTTCATGGGGGTCGAGGTGACCGGCAAGACGCTCGGCCTGATCGGCGCCGGCAACATCGGCTCGATCGTCGCCGCGCGCGCGCTCGGCCTCAAGATGAAGGTCGCCGCTTACGACCCGTTCCTGACCCCCGAGCGCGCGATCGAGCTGGGGATCGAGAAGGTCGAGCTCGACGAGCTGCTCAGGCGCGCCGACTTCATCACCTTGCACACCCCGCTGACCGACCAGACCCGGGGTATCCTCAGCCGCGATGCACTGGCAAAAACCAAGCCCGGCGTGCGCATCGTCAATTGCGCCCGCGGCGGGCTGATCGACGAGGCGGCGCTGAAGGAGGGGCTGGATTCCGGCCACATTGGCGGCGCTGCGCTCGACGTGTTCGAGAATGAGCCCGCCAAGGATTCGCCGCTGTTCGGCACCCCCAATTTCATCTCCACCCCGCACCTCGGCGCCTCGACCAGCGAAGCGCAGGTCAATGTCGCGATCCAGGTCGCCGAGCAGATGAGCGACTTCCTGCTGCTCGGCGGGGTCACTAACGCCATCAACATGCCGTCGCTGTCGGCCGAGGAAGCGCCGCGCCTGCGGCCCTACATGGCGCTCGCCGAAAAGCTCGGGAAGCTGGTCGGCCAAATCGTCGGCGAGGATGTCCGCTCGGTCTCGGTCGAGGTCGAGGGCGCCGCCGCGGCGCTCAACCAGAAGCCGATCACCGGCGCCGTGCTGGCCGGGCTGATGGGCACCTATTCGGACACGGTGAACATGGTCAACGCGCCGTTCCTGGCCAAGGAACGCGGGCTCGACGTCAGGGAAGTGCGCCGCGACCGCGAAGGCGATTACCACACGCTGGTCGCGGTCGAGGTCGAGACCGGCAAGGGCCCGCGCCGCGTCGCCGGCACCTTGTTCGGCAACCGCGCGCCGCGGCTGGTCGAGATGTTCGGGATCGAGGTTGAGGCCGAGCTCGAGGGCTCGATGCTGTACATCGTCAACACCGACGTACCGGGCTTCATCGGCAAGCTTGGCACCGCGCTGGGCGAAGCCGGGATCAACATCGCCACCTTCAACTTGGGCCGGCGCAAGGCGCGCGGTGACGCCGCGGCGCTGGTCGCGGTCGACGGCGAAGTCAGCGCGGCGGTGGTCGAGACGCTGTGTGCGCTCGACGGCGTGCGCAAGGTCGTGCCGCTGCGCTTCTAAGCTTGAGAGACCTTAGTCGACCTATCGACTCGGGTTCATTCCAGCTATCGTGCGGCGATGATCTCGCAAAAAACCCGCTATGCGCTTCGCGCCTTGCTGTTCCTGGTCGAGGAAGCAGGCGGCGCGCCGGTGCAATTGGCACGCATCGCGTCGAGCCAGAACGTGCCGCCGAAATATCTCGAGCTGATCATGCTGGAGTTGAAGAAGGCGGGCTTCGTGCGCAGCAGCCGCGGCCCGCGGGGCGGTTATGCGCTGGCGCGGACGGCAGACCTCATTTCGTTCGGGCAGGTGGTGCGCGCGTTGGAAGGGCCGATCGCGCTGGTGCCGTGCGCGAGCGCCAATTTTTACGCGCCGTGCGGCGATTGCCACGACGAGGCGACCTGCGCCATCCGTCGCGCCTTCCTCATCCTGCGCGACCAAAGCACGGCGGTGCTCGATTCGATTTCGCTCGCGCGAGGCGCGGAGTGGGAGGAGCGGACGGGGGCCGGCAAACAACCCGCATAAACGCGCTTCGATAATTTCCCTATTGTCTAGTAGAGAACTAGGGTTATGCTGCCTCGGTCGGTCGAGTCGGTCTCGTCCGCAGCGGGAGGCCCTATGTTCGATCTTGCCAACCTCAGCCTGTTCGACTTGCTGCCGTTCATCGTCGTCGGCTTCGCCGCGCAGCTCATCGACGGCGCGCTCGGCATGGCCTTCGGGGTCATCTCGACCACCATGCTGCTCAGCCTCGGCGTGCCGCCGGCGGCCGCCTCGGCCGGCGTGCACACGGTCGAGACCTTCACCACCGGCGTGTCGGGGGCCAGCCATATCCTCCACAAGAATGTCGACTGGCGCCTGTTCGCGCGGCTGGCGATCCCCGGCGTCATCGGCGGCGTGCTCGGCGCCTACGTGCTAACCCAGATCGACGCCGCGACGGTCAAGCCGTTCGTCCTCGCTTACCTTGGCGCGATCGGGCTCTATTTGATCTGGCGCGGGTTCCACTTCCCACCGACCCACAAGGCGCCGCGCGTGGTCGAGCCGCTCGGTCTCGCCGGCGGTTTCCTCGACGCCGCTGGCGGTGGCGGCTGGGGCCCGGTGGTGACCGGCAATCTGCTGGTCCAGGGCGCCGAGCCGCGGCGCACCATCGGCACCGTCAACACGGCGGAATTCGTGCTCACGGTGAGCATTTCCGTGACCTTTATCGCCGCGCTCGGCTGGGCCGCCTTCACCGTTGCCACGCTCGGCCTGCTGATCGGCGGGGTCGCCGCGGCGCCGCTCGGCGCGTGGATCGCCAAGCGCGCCGCGCCCAAGATCCTGCTCGTCCTGGTCGGTGTGCTGCTGACCCTGACCAGCGCGTACGGCGTGTACCGCGCGCTCGCCTGACCCGGCTCACGTTCCTGTTCAGGAGTTCGTCCCATGTTTGACCTCCCGCCGCCCGAGCCGCACTTCGAGATCGTCGTCGCCAGCCGCGGCATGTCGAAGGGACTCGCCCAGACCGAGGGCGTGCAATTCGTCCCCAAGGGCTTTCTCCAGATCGGCGCCGTGCAAATCGGCGGGCAATGGAAGAACGTCACCTCCACTACCGCCGCCGGCGAAGCGGCGGTGTTCGCCAACGCCAGCCGGACGGTGGGCGGGTTCCAGCTGAGCCTTGGCGCCGCCTATAAATTCCAGACCGCCGTGCGCGGGCCGACCGACAGCGATTCGTTCGAATTTTCCGGGTCGGTCGGCCGCAAGTTCGGCAAGCTCGGCACCAAGGTCAGCGTGATCTACAGCCCCAACGACCTCGGCAGCGCTCGGCGCTCGGTCTATTTCGAAGGCGGGCCGACGCTCGACCTCAGCAAGACCACCAGGATTTTCGCCAACGTCGGCCATCGCGACCGTATCGGCGGCTTCGACTACACCTCGTTCAACGCCGGCCTGAGCACGGTCGTCGCCAAGCGGCTGACGCTGGAAGCACGTTATTACGACACTGCGCGGAGCCATTTGGACAAGGCCTACCGCGGCAGGGCCGTGCTCGCCGCGCGGCTGAGTTTCTAGGCCGCCAGCCTTAATCGGCGCGGAGCAAATCGAGCGCTTCGAGCAGGTCGGCCCAAGCGCGCAGGTCGGCGGCTTCGTTCGGCGGCCTGTCGTCGGCAAACGCCCGGATATGGCCGACAATCGATTCCCAGGAACACGGTTCGGAGCGATCTTGGTGGACGCCGTCGGCGACGGAGCGCGTCTCGGATCTGGCCAGGCCCGGCGGCATTCGGTATGGCTACCGTCACGCGGCTCATCGCGGGCAGCGTTATTCCACGAAAGGCCTGTTTTCGATGACAAAGCGCCGGATTGCGTCGGCGGCGCAACGAACGGCCGGCCGCCCCTGCCCCGCGCCGCCGAGGTAGACGCTGCGCGGCCGCGCCTTTAGAGCGCCCGCGCAAGCAAGGGGAAATTCGTGGGCAACGTGACCGTCATCGGCGCGCAGTGGGGCGACGAGGGCAAAGGGAAAATCGTCGACTGGCTGGCCAGCCGCGCCGACATGGTGGTGCGCTTCCAGGGTGGCCACAACGCCGGCCACACGCTTGTGGTCGACGGCGAGACTTTCAAATTGTCGCTGCTCCCGTCGGGCATCGTGCGCGGCACTCCCTCGGTGATCGGCAACGGCGTGGTGCTCGACCCGTGGGCCTTGAAGGCCGAGGTCGAGCGGATTGCGGCGCAGGGCATCGCCATCACCCCCGATGTGCTGCGGGTGGCCGAGACATGCCCGCTGATCCTGCCGATCCACCGCGACCTCGACGCCTTGCGCGAAGACGCCTCGGGCGCGGGCAAGATCGGCACCACCCGCCGCGGCATCGGCCCCGCCTACGAAGACAAGGTCGGGCGCCGCGCGATCCGCGTCTGCGACCTCGCCCACCTCGGCGACTTGGAGCCGATCCTCGACCGCCTGTGCGCTCACCACGATGCGCTCCGCGCCGGGTTCGGCGAGCCCCCGGTCGACCGCGAGCGGCTGCGCGCCGACCTTTCGGAAATCGCCGATTTCGTGCTGCCGTTCGCCAAGCCGGTGTGGCGCGACCTCGACGCCGCGCTGCGCGGCGGCAAGCGCATCCTGTTCGAGGGCGCGCAGGGCGTGCTGCTCGACGTCGACCACGGCACCTACCCGTTCGTCACGTCGTCCAACACCGTCGCCGGGACCACCGGCCCCGGCAGCGGGATGGGGCCCAACGCAGCCGGCTTCGTGCTCGGCATCGTCAAGGCCTACACCACGCGGGTCGGGTCGGGGCCGTTCCCAACCGAGCTCGACGATGAGATCGGCCAGCGGCTGGGCGAGCGCGGGCGCGAGTTTGGCACCGTCACCGGGCGCAAGCGGCGCTGCGGCTGGTTCGACGCGGTGCTGGTCCGCCAGGCGGTCGCGGTGTCGGGCGTGACCGGGGTCGCGCTGACCAAATTGGACGTGCTCGACGGCTTCGACACGGTGCGCATCTGCACCGGCTACACGATCGATGGCGAGGCATTCGACTACCTCCCCCCGCACGCCCGCGACCAGGCGCGGGTCGAGCCGATCTACGAGGATATCGAGGGCTGGCCCGGGTCGACCGCCGGCGCGCGCAGCTGGAAGCAACTCCCGGCCCGCGCGATCAAATACATCCGCCGCGTGGAGGAGTTGATCCGCTGCCCGGTGGCCCTGGTCTCGACCAGCCCGGAGCGCGACGACACGATCCTGGTGCGCGACCCGTTCGGGGGATAGTTTCGCCGGCGAATTGTCTTCGCCAGGCAAGCCCTATAAGCGCCCGCGACGGGGCCGGGGGAACTAGCGATGCGCTTTGTCGACGCCGAGGCCTTCACTGATCCTTCCTCCGGGCGAGGGCCGGGGCGTGCAATCTAGCATCGCGCCCGGCGGTCGACCGCGGGTCACCGTGGTCACCCCGTGCTACAACGATGCCGGCACGATCGGCCGGGCCATCGCAAGCGCACTCCAGCAGGACGGCGGAAATGTCTCCGTCATCGTCGTCGACGACGGTGGCGAGGCCAGGCCGAGCCGGGCCGAACTTGGCGATCGGCGGATCACGGTTCTCACCAACCAACGCAACCTGGGCGCGCCCGCATCGCGCAATCGCGGGCTCGACCTGGTCACCACGCCCTTCGTCTCGTTCCTCGACGCCGACGACCGTTTCGACGGAGACTTCCTCGCCCCTCTCATCAGGGCAATGGACGTCGCCGATGCGGACATCGGTTTCGGGCCAAGCGTCACCTGGAACCCGCAACGGGGGTACGGGGCGCGCCGCCTCGCGCGCTATCGCGACCACGCCGACGCCTTTTCGCAATGGCTCGGAAAAAGGAACAACGTGAACTGCGCCAGCGTGCTGTGGTCGACGCGCTTCGTCCGTGCCATCGGCGGGTGGGATTGCGACATCTCGCGCAACCAGGACGGCGAGATTGCGCTGCGGGCGATCCTGAAGGGCGCGAACTTCGTAACGTCGGATCAAGGTGCCGGCGTGTGGACCAATGACCGGACGCTGCCGAGGATCACGACACGCAACGACAATTTCGGGTCGCTGCTCCAGATCGTGGACAAGTTCCTCGCGCTGCGCTCCGCCGTGGTGCCGGACGACACCCGGGTGCGGGTCTGCGCGCGCTATTGCCTGACCATCGCCCACCTCGCGTTCGCTAGCGGACAGGACGAAATTGGCCGGCAGGCCCTGCACCGGCGACGGGCGTTGGGCTTTTCCGATTACGACGCCGACTGGCGTTACGTGCTGTCCGCCAGCTTGCGTGTCGTCCCGCGAATGCCGCGGATTATGCTGTGGCGGCTGGTCCGCAAGGTCACCGGCTCGCTCGCGTAGCGCGGCCAAGCCGCACCGCAGCCGTCGTTCCGCTCCCTTGTTGAATCAGCCCGCGAGGATGGTCGCGGCGGTTTGCTCGATGCTTCCCGCGACGAGGATCGCGTCGCTGCCGATCATGCCGACCTTGGTCTGGTCGTTTTCGTGGGCGCGCAGCCAGGCGACGTTTTGGGCGACGACGAGGTAATTGCCGCCATGCGACTTGAGCAGAACGAACTTCATCGGCTGGACTCCTGACGTGCCCGCCTACGGCAACGACCTCTGCGTCAGGTTAACAGGTCCCGCTACACCGTCGCGATGTCGGGGGCGTCTTCGGCCTTCATGCCGACCACGTTGTAGCCGGCGTCGACGTAGTGGATTTCGCCGGTGACGCCCGACGCGAGGTCGCTGCAAAGATAGAGCCCGGCGCCGCCGACATCCTCGATCGTCACGTTGCGGCGCAGCGGCGAATTATATTCGTTCCACTTCATGATGTAGCGGAAGTCGCCGATGCCGCTTGCCGCCAACGTCTTGATCGGACCGGCCGAGATGGCGTTGACGCGCACCCCGTCGGGACCGAGGTCCATCGCGAGATATTTGACCGAAGTCTCGAGCGCGGCCTTGGCCACCCCCATCACATTGTAGTGCGGGATGACCTTTTGCGCGCCGTAGTAACTGAGCGTGAGGATCGAGCCGCCCGGCTGCATCATCCTCGCCGCGCGCTGGGCGCAGGCGACGAAGCTGTAGACCGAGATGTTCATGGTGGTGAGGAAGTTTTCGAGGCTGGTGTCGACGAATTTTCCGCGCAGCTCGTTCTTGTCCGAGAAGCCGATCGCATGGACGAGGAAATCGAGCGCGCCCCAGCGCTCCTGCAGTTCGGCAAAGGTGCGGTCAAGCGCGGCCATGTCGCTGACGTCGCAATCGATCAGGAAGTCCGAGCCGACTTGCTCGGCGAGCGGCCGCACGCGTTTCTCGAGCGCGTCGCCCTGGTAGGAGAATGCCAGCTCGGCACCGTGGTCGCCAAGCGCCCTGGCGATGCCCCACGCCAGGCTGCGGTCGTTGGCAAGGCCCATGATCAGGCCTCGTTTGCCCGCCATCAATTTGGTCACAGCTGTGCCCCTTCCGCCTCGACCAGTTCAGGCACCACATCCTCGCCGGGCTGCGGCTCCTCGACCTCGAGCTCGTCCTTGAACGGCCCCGAATAGATTTCACCCCTTAGCGCCTTGTCGCCCGAATCCGCCAGCGCGGCGTTCAGTTCGGCGCCCATCACCACGCCGAGCCCGATGACGAAGAAGAACAATAAGGCGACCATCACCCCGGCCAGGCTGCCGTAGGTTTTGTCGTAGCCGCCGAACATGCCGATGGCGTCGGGCAGCAGCTCGACGGTGATCAGCCACCACGCGGTAATCAGCAGCGCGCCCGGCCATTTGCGGCACTCGCGCTTGCGGTAGCGCGACGGGGTGAGCACGAAGAACAAAGCGTAGATGGTGGCGAACAGGGTCAGCGCGGGGACGATGCGATAGAGGCCAAGGCGCGACGCCAGGCCATCCGAGAAGGGCAGCCAGGCAACCACGGCATGGTGGACCGAGGTCAGCAATACGGTGGCCCCGAACGCCGCCATCAGCAGCACCACCGCGGCGACGATGAACGCCAGCGAGCCCAGGCGGTATTCCCAGAACGGCGCGCAATATTTGACCCCGTAGGCCCGGCGCAGGATGTCGCGGATGGTCTCGACGAAGCTCGCCGCGGTCCACAGCCCGATGATCGCGCCGAACCATAGCAACGTTCCGGCGCGGGCCTGGAGGACTTCGGCGATCGGCCCCGCCAGCACGCTGCTGACATCGGGCGGCAGGCGGGACAGGATGGTCGCGACGGTCATCCGGCCGTCTTCGCTGCGCCCGACCAGATGCGCGGTGGCTGCGGCGAGGATGATGAACGGGAACAGCGCGACCATCGCCAGGTAGGCGAGGTTGCCGGCGTGGATGAAGCCGTCGTTATAGACGCCGACAGCGACCCGCTTGACCACCTCGAACGGCCCCGAAGCCGTGTGCAGCCGGTCGGCGGCGTCCTTGCCGAACTTGGCGTGGGTGCTGGCGAGCCGCTTGCGGCGGGCTTCGGGGGAATGGGGGGACGCGTCTTTCATGCTTGAGCGGGTCTAAACCCCGAGACCTGAACGGGGGTTGCCGCCGCCGCTCCATTTGGCGGCGAACTGCTCCAGTTCGGCGTCGCCCGACGGCAGATCGACCGCGACGGTGACCAGCTGGTCGCCGCGCTTGCCCGCCTTGTCGGTGAAACCACGCCCGGCGAGGCGCAGCACCTTGCCCGAGCTGGTCCCCTTGGGAATGGTCAGCATCACCGGGCCGTCGGGCGTCGGCACCTTGACCTTGGCGCCGAGCACCGCCTCCTTGAGCGTGACCGGCAGCGTAAGGCGGATGGTGCTTCCGTCGCGGGTGTAAAAGGGGTGCGGGGCGACGGCGATGGTGACGATCGCATCCCCTGCCCCGCCCGGCCCCGGCTGGCCCTTGCCGGCGAGGCGGATGCGCGCGCCGTCCTCGACCCCCTTGGGCAGTTTGAGCGTGATCGCCTTGCCGTCCGCCAACGTGACGCGCTGGTCGGCCAGCGTCGCGGCGTCGACGAACGGGACCTTCAGGCGATAGGCGACATCGGCACCCTTTTGCGGGGCGCGGCGCTGGCGGAAGCCGCCGAAGCCGCCGCGGCCCGGTTGCTGGCGCCCCTGCGCGGCAGCGCCGAACAGCCCCTCGAACAGGTCGCTGAGGTCGGCCGCGCCGCCGGGATCGAAGCCGGGGGGCATGCCGTGGCCCTGCGCGCCCGGGCGGGGACCGGCGCCGGAGCCGCCGCCGCCGAAACCGCCGCCGAACGGCATCTTGGGATTGCCGTCCTCGTCGATCTCACCGCGGTCGTAACGCGCGCGCTTGTCCTTGTCGGACAGCAGATCATAGGCATTGGTGATCGCGGTGAAGCGTTCGTTGGCCTTGGGATTCTCCTTGTTGCGGTCGGGGTGGAGTTGCTTGGCGAGGCTGCGATAGGCCTTCTTGATCTCCGCCTCGCTCGCGCCGCGCTTGATCCCGAGCCGTTGGTAAAGGTCCATGGGCGAGCCTCTTGCCGCAAGCGCGCCGCCATTCCAAGGTGCGCAAGTTGGGGCAGCGGGGCGCACGGGGGATCATGACGGAGACCAAGGCCGATCGCCGGCCATTGAAATCGCGCACGACGGGTTGGGCCAAAGTGGCGTCGCGCGCGGTGCTGGCGACCGGCATTTCGGCCAATGGCGTGTCGTTCGTCGGCATATTGGTCGCTCTCGGCGGTGCGGGCGCGTTCCTCCTCGCCGACCGCAACCCATGGTGGTTGCTCGCCGCCGCCGCTGGGGTTCAGCTGCGCCTGCTCGCCAACATGCTCGACGGGCTGGTCGCGGTCGAGGGCGCGCGCGGCTCGCCGACCGGGGCGATCTGGAACGAATTCCCCGACCGGGTCGAGGACAGCGTGCTGCTGGTCGCCGCCGGTTACGCCACGCCGTACCCGTGGCTCGGTTGGCTCGCGGCCTTGCTCGCGGCGGTGTGCGCGTATGTCCGGTTGCTCGGCGGGACGCTCGGCCGGGCGCAGGACTTCGGCGGCCCGATGGCCAAGCCGCACCGCATGGCGGCGCTGACACTGGGCGCGCTGGCCGCGATCGTCTGGATCCCCGCCCTGCCCGCGGCGCTCGCTGTGATCGCCGCCGGCACCGCGCTGACCATCGCATTACGCCTCATTCGCCTGTCGCGGGGCTTGCGCGGATGATCGGCCCGTTGCTGATCGGCGCCACGCGCTTCCTCGTCGGCGGGCAAGGGGTGTGGGTCGGCACCGCTCCCAGCGAGCGCCAGCGGATCTATTTCGCCAATCACAGCTCGCACCTCGACACTGTCATCCTGTGGGCCGCGATGCCGCCGCATCTGCGCCGCCGCACGCGTCCGGTCGCCGCCGCCGATTATTGGGGCAAGGGGCGGCTCCAGCGCCATATCGCGCTGGGTGTGCTCAACGCGGTGCTGATCGAGCGCCAGGCGCGCGGCACCGACCCGCTCGAACCATTGAAGACCGCGCTCGCGGGCGGTGATTCGCTGATCTTCTTCCCCGAAGGCACACGCGCGGCAGAGCCGCTGCCGGGCGCGTTCAAGCCCGGCCTCTACCATCTCGCCAAGGCATTCCCGGAGGTCGAACTGGTGCCCGTGTTCCTCGATAATCTCCGCCGCGCTTTGCCCAAGGGCAGCCTGTTGCCGGTGCCGCTGAGCTGCGTCGCGCGGTTCGGCGCGCCGATCCACCTCGCGGCCAGCGAAACCAAGCCGGCGTTCCTCGCCCGCGCCCGCGATGCCGTGGTGGCGCTGGCATGATCGCGATCTCGACCATGGGCTGGCTGATCGGCGGGGTGGTCGCGCTGCTGCTGGTCGCCTCGATCATCGGCTTCGTGCTGTCGCGGCGCGTCACCAGCGAGGGCGGCCGCGACACCGTGCGCAATTTGAATGCGCGCATAAAGGCGTGGTGGGTGATGGTCGCGGTGTTCGCCATCGCCTTCGTGTTCGGCAAGCCGGTGACCCTGCTGCTGTTCGCCTTCGTCAGTTTCTATGCGTTGCGCGAATTCCTCTCGCTGACCCCGACCCATCCGAGCGACCACCGCGCCATCGCCGCCGCCTTCTACATCTTCCTGCCGCTGCAATATTGGCTGATCTGGATCGATTGGCTCAGCATGCTGACTATCCTGATCCCGGTCTACGCGTTCCTCCTTTTGCCGGTGCTGTCGGTGACCAAGGGCGTGACCGGCGACTATCTCTCGCGGGTCGCGAAAATCCAGTGGGGTATGATGCTCGCAGTGTTCTGCATCAGCCACGCACCGGCGCTGCTGATGCTCGACGTGGGCGGCACTCCGCCGATCCAGTTGCTGTTCTTCCTCATCACCATCGTCCAGCTCTCCGACGTCCTCCAATATGTCGCGGGCAAATTGTTCGGCCGCACCAAGCTCGCGCCGCACGTCAGCCCGTCGAAGACGGTCGAAGGGCTGGTCGGCGGCGGGCTCGCCGCGACCGCGGTAGGCGCCGGATTGTACTGGATCACCCCGTTCAACCCGCTCGAGGCGGCCGGCATGGCGGGGGCGATCGTCGTCGCCGGCTTCCTCGGCGGGTTGGTGCTGTCGGCGGTCAAGCGCTCGCTCGGCGCCAAGGATTGGGGGACGATGATCGAGGGCCACGGCGGCGCGCTCGACCGGATGGATTCGGTGACGTTTGCCGCGCCTTTGTTCTTTCACCTGGTCAATTATTACTTCGCGCGATGAGCATCGCGGCACTGCTCTTTTTCATCCGCGCGCTGGGACTGACGCTGCCGCTGTCGATCGTCGCCGGCTGGTCGGCGGCCGAGGCGGCATTGTTCTTCCTAGTCGCCGACATTCCGATCAGCTGGATCGCGGTACGCAGCGGAACCCGCGCGGCGATCCTGGCGGCGTTCGTTGCGGCGGTTGCGTCGCTGGCCGGGGCGCTGGCGGTGTGGGTGTGGGCGTCGCGCGATCCGGCCGGCGCCGCGGCGACGATGGCCATGCTGCCGGGGATCGACCAGGCGCTGATCGGCGAGGCGGCCGACCGCTATCGCCACGGCCTCCACGCCGTGCTCGCCGGGGCGTTCGCCGGGATACCGTTCAAACTGTTCGCGCTCGAAGCGGCCAAGGACGGCTCGGCGACCTTCTTCCTGCTCGCACCGCTACTGCGCCTGCCGCGCTTCCTGCTCGTCGCCGTGTTCGCGGGCGCAATCTCGCGCGGCCTGTCGCGCTGGCTCAGCGTGCGCCAGCGGCTCGTCGTGCTCGGCGTTCTGTGGGTGGCGTTCTACATGTTCTACTTCACCGCCATAGCGCGCTGAGTCTCGACAGGCGCGCCACTGCGCGGCAAAGCACTGGCATGGCCGACGATCCTTTCGCGCTGTTCGACGAGTGGTTTGCGCAGGCGCAGGCGAGCGAGCCCAACGATCCCGAGGCTATGGCGCTGGCGACCGCCAACGAAACCGGCCAGCCGTCGCTGCGCATGGTGCTGCTCAAAGGCCACGGCCCGGGCGGCTTCACCTTTTTCACCAACCTCGACAGCCGCAAGGGCGTCGAGTTGGCGGCCAACCGCCAGGCGGCGTTGCTGTTTCACTGGAAATCCCTGCGCCGCCAAGTCCGCATCGAGGGGCCGGTCGACACCGTGCCCGATGCCGAGGCCGACTCCTACTTCGCCGGCCGCGGGCGGGAGTCGCAATTGGGGGCATGGGCGTCCGACCAGTCGCGGCCGCTCGACAGCCGGGCGATGTTCGAGGCGCGGCTGGCCGAAGTGGCGGAGCGCTTCGCCGCCGGGATTGTGCCGCGCCCGCCGCGGTGGACCGGTTACCGCGTGATCCCGCGCACGATGGAGTTCTGGAGCGACCGCCCGCACCGCCTGCACGAGCGGCGGCTGTTCACGAGGGGTGGCGACGGCTGGCGCGAAGGTTTGCTCTACCCGTGAGCGGGCTGCACACCCATCACGGCCACAGCCACGCCGAGCGATCGTCGCTGTCGACCCGTGCTGCGCTGGCCAGCGTCGCCGTCGCGCTGTTCCTGCTCGGGCTCAAGCTGTGGGCGTCGGCGCAAACCCATTCGATGGCGATGCTCGGCAGCCTTGCCGACACCGCGCTCGACCTCGTCGCCAGCCTGTTCACGCTGGCCGGGGTGCGCATCGCGGCGCAGCCGGCCGACCGCGACCACCGCTTCGGCCACGGCAAGGCGGAGGCACTGGTCGCTCTGGTCCAGGTCGTGCTGATCACCATCTCCGCAATCGGCATCGGATTTCGCTCGGTGCAGCGGATGATGGAGGGCGCGCGGACCGAGCAGGCCGAGCTCGGCATCGGCGTGTCGCTCGCCGCGATCGCCGTCACTTTGCTGCTGATTTTCTACCAGCGCTCGGTGGTCAAGCGCACTAACTCGATCGCCATCGCCACCGACCGGCTACATTATGCGTCCGACCTATTGCTCAACGCCTCGGTGATCGCGGCGCTGGTGCTCGAGCAGTTTATCGGCCTGACCGGGGCCGACGCCACGTTCGGCCTGCTCATCGCGGCGTGGCTGGCATGGGGGGCATGGAAATCCTCGAGCCGCGCGATCGACCAATTGATGGACCGCGAATGGCCCGAGGAGGAGCGCCAGCGTTTCCTCGCCGCCGCCGCCGATTACCCCGAGCTGGCCGGCCTCCACGACCTTCGTACCCGCACCAGCGGCACCCACCATTTCGCCCAGTTCCACGTGTGGGTGCCGGGCAAGTGGACGGTCGCGGAGGCGCATGAGCGGATGGACCGTGTCGAGGAGGCGCTGCAAGACCGCTTTCCTGGTACCGAAATTCTCATCCATCTCGACCCCGAGGGCCACACCGACCGCGAGACCATGCTGCCCTCCGAACTGACGGAAAACGCGACATGAAAACGATTCCCTTCTTCCAGGTCGATGCGTTTGCCACCGGCCCGTTCACCGGCAACCCGGCGGCGGTGATGCCGCTCGACCGCTGGCTCGACGATGCCACGCTGCAGAAGATCGCGGCGGAGAATAATCTCAGCGAGACCGCGTTCACGGTTCCGTCGGACAAGCCCGATGCGGACTATGATCTGCGCTGGTTCACCCCGACGGTCGAGGTTGTCCTGTGCGGCCACGCCTCGCTCGCCTCGGGACACATCCTGATCCACGGCGCCAATGCGGTGCGTTTCTCCTGCCTGTCGGGCATCCTAACCGTGACCCGCGCCGGCGACTTGCTCGAGCTCGACGTCCCCGCCTTTGCCACCGAGCCGGACGAAGTGCCGGGGTTGCTCGAGGCGCTTGGGGTCAGCGGCGAAACCTACGTTGGGCACGGCAACGACAGCGCCATCGTTGTGCTTCCCGACGAGGCGGCGGTGCGCGCCGTGCGCCCCGACTTTGCCCGGCTCGCCGCCATCGACCACCTCGTCAGCGTCACCGCGCCGGGCGACGAGCACGATGTCGCCAGCCGGGTGTTCGCCGCCAGTTACGGCATTCCCGAGGATCCGGTGACCGGCGCGGCGCACGCGGCGCTGGTGCCGCTGTGGGCGAAAAAGCTTGGGCGCGAGCGCTTCACCGCGCTGCAGGCCAGTCCGCGCACCGGGCTGCTGCACTGCCGGCTGGACGGCGACCGTGTCGTCCTCGGCGGCCATTGTGTGACGGTGATCGAGGGACACTTCCAGCTTTGACCGCGCCCGCAGACGCCCCCGCCGCCCCGCGCCTCGAACGCCGGATCGGGCTCGGCGGGTCGACCCTGCTGGCGTTCAACGGCGTCCTCGGCGGTTCGATCTTCGCGCTGCCCGCCACGCTCGCCGCCGATTTCGGCAGCTTTTCGCCATGGCTGTTCCCGCTCGTCGCGCTGGGCGCGATGCTGATCGTGATCCCGTTCACGCGCAGCGCTGCGGCGTTCACCGAAAGCGGCGGGCCGGCGGTCTACGGCGCGGTGTTCGGCCGCTTTATCGGGTTCGAGTTGGGCTGGATCTATTACGTCGCCCGCGTCGTGGCGTTCGCCGCCAACGCCAACGTGCTGACCGCCTACCTCGCGCGGTGGTGGACCGGGGCCGACCAGGGCGTCGCCCGCGCTATCATCCTAGTCGCGGTGTGCGCGGCGCTGGCGGCGGCCAACATCGCCGGGGTCAAGCGCGCGCTGGCTTTGCTCGGCGGGCTGACCCTGTTGAAAGCGCTGCCGCTGCTTGTCGCCGCCATCTCCGCGTTGGTCATCGCCTTTCCGCCGCCCGCGCCGGGTCCGCTGCCGGCGTTGAGCGAAGTCGAGGCAGGCGTGCTTTTGGTGTTCTACGCCTTTGTCGGCTTCGAGAGCGCGGTGGTCCCGGCGGGCGAGACCAAGCGCCCAGAGATCGCTTTGCCGCGCGCCATTTTCGGCACTTTGGCAATCACCACTGTGCTCTATTTCCTCGTCCAGCTTGCTTTCATCACCGCGCTGCCGGGGGGCGGGAGCGACGACAAGGCGCCGCTGATCGACCTCGGGCGCTGGCTCGCGGGATCGACTGGAGCGGTGGTGCTGACATTGGCGGCGATCGCCTCGCTCGGCGGCAATCTCCACTCGATCATGACATCGACCTCGCGCATCACCTTCGCGCTGGCCGCGCGCGGCGATCTGCCGGGATGGTTCGCGCGGGTCCACCCGCGGTTCGAAACGCCGGCCAATTCGATCGCCTTCCTCGCCATCGTCGCCGCTGGCCTTGCCCTGATCGGCAGCTATGTGTGGCTGGCGGTGATCAGCGCACTGGCGCGGTTGTTCGTCTATGGCGTGACGATCGCCGCCTTGTCGCGCGTGCCGGGACCGAGGCCGTCGCCGCTCTATTACGCGCTCGGCGTGGCCGGCATTGGGGTGTGCGTGTGGGCGGCGGCGCAGGCCGAATGGGTGTCATGGCGGACACTCGGCGTGCTCGCCGCCGTGGGGGTTGTCCTGTACGCGCTGGCGGTGCGCAGGCCTAAGGCGTCCTCGCAGCCGTCGGCGTGACGCTGTGCAGCGCGAGGCGGAAGCGCAGCACGCTGTTGGCCGGGATCGGGCCACTAGCTTCGGCGCCGTAGCCGAGCGCGGGCGGGATCCACACCACCCACTCGTCGCCCGGGCGCATTAAGGTCAGCGCTTCGGTGAAGCCGGGCACGAAGCCGTTGGCAGGCCCCGAAAGCGGGGTGCCGCGGTCGAAGCTCGAATCGAATTTCTCGCCGGTGGTCAGCCGGCCCTCGTAATCGAAATTGACAACATCGTTGGCGGTGGGCGGCACGCCGGTCGGCGGTCCCGATTTCACCACAAAATATTGCAGCCCGCTGGCGGTCGTCACCACCCCTTTGGCCGCGGCGTTGCGGGTGAGGAAGTCGGGTCCGGCGACGGTTTCGGGCGGAGCCGGCGGCGGCGGCGGGACGGTCGCGCAGGCGGCGAGCAGCAGGGCGAGCGCGGTGAAGAAAACTGTTTTCATGGCGCCTGCTTAGCGCGGCGGCGGAAAATGGGAACCGGCGGCGTTGCTCAGGCGGCCGCCGCTTCCTCCAGCACCGCCGCTTCGGTCGCGGCGATCGAGCCGCCGCCGAGCAGCCGCGTCCCGTCATAGACGACCGCCGCCTGGCCCGGCGCGACGCCATATTCGGCGCGCTCGAAAAGGATACGGTGGCTGTCCACCGCCGCCGGTACCGGGGCGGCGAGCGAGCGCACCTTGACGCTGACCTCGCGCTGAGTCTCGCCAATCCAGTTCCAGTCGGCGACGCTGACCGCATCGACGGCCAGTGCGCGGCGCGGGCCGACCACAAGCTGCCGCGCCTCGGGCTCGATGCGCACCACGTAGAGCGGATCCGGGCTACCGCCGATCTCGATCCCGCGGCGCTGGCCGACGGTGAAATGGACCACGCCCTGGTGCGCCCCGATGACGCGGCCAGCGAGGTCGACGATGTCCCCCGGCGCCGCGGTCTCCGGGCGCAATTTCTTGACCAGCGACGCATAGTCGCCGTCGGGAACGAAGCAGATGTCCTGACTGTCGGGCTTGGCGGCGACCGCAAGTCCCTCCGCCTCGGCCAGCTTGCGCACATCGCTCTTCGGCAGGTCGCCCAGCGGGAAGCGCAGGAAGTCGAGCTGATCGCGCGTGGTGCCGTACAGGAAATAGCTCTGGTCGCGGGCGGGGTCGGCGCCCTTGTGGAGCTCGGCGCGGCCGCCGTCGCCGATCACGCGGCGGACGTAGTGCCCGGTCGCCAGGCAGTCGGCGCCAAGCTCGCGCGCGAAGGCGATCAGATCGACGAACTTGACCCCCTGGTTGCACAGCGAGCACGGCACCGGGGTCCGCCCCGCGGCATATTCGTCGGCGAATTTGTCGATTACGCCGGTGCGGAAGCGGCTTTCGTAATCGAGCACGTAATGCGCGATGCCGAGGCGGTCTGCGACGGCCTTGGCGTCGTAGATGTCCTGCCCCGCGCAGCACGAGCCGGTGCGCTTCACCGCCGCGCCATGATCATACAGCTGGAGCGTAACCCCGATCACCTCGGCGCCGCTGCGCTGCGCGAGCGCGGCGACCACCGAGCTGTCGACGCCGCCGGACATGGCAACCACAATGCGAGCACCATCTGGCGCGGGGGTGAGGGCGAAGTCGACGGACATCGCGGGTCTTTACCCGAATTTCACTCCTCAGGGCTAGTTGGGCGGAAGGGTTAACGGGCGGGGGCCGAGGATTGTCGCGTTTCGATGGGAAAATCAGTGCCGCCGAAGATGCCCCGATCGATGCTGCCGAGTTGCTTGCCGCGCTTCGTTCACAGGCGCGCGCCGGCCGCCGCGACCGCACCCAGGCGATCGCCCGCTACCTCTCCGGAAGCGCGGACTGGCGCGACGCGAAACTCTCGCTCGGCGGCGCATTCGCGGAAGAGCCGCACGGGCCGCAGGCGGGGGGAGAGAGCGGGGAATAAGCATCTAATTAACCAGCGCGCTTCAGAATATCTTCAACGCCCAGCGCGTAAACGGACTGCCACAGCACAAGAACACAGGTGAGTTGGACGGGAATGCTCGAGAATCAAAAAATTCGGCCTGCGCAAGTCATCGGCCCGCTCGGGGAACCGCTGACGCTTGACTCGCTGCCGCCCGCGGACACCACGCGCTGGGTCGTGCGGCGCAAGGCGGAAGTGGTCGCGGCGGTCGCCGGCGGGTTGCTGACGGTGGACGAGGCGTGCGCCCGCTACACGCTCAGCGTCGAGGAATTCACCAGCTGGCAGCGCGCGGTCGACCGCAGCGGCATGCCCGGCCTGCGCGTCACGCGCATCAAGCACTACCGCGACGTCTACGAGCGCCAGCAACGCTACTAGAATTCGTTACATTGATTAACCGATCCGCTGATTTCCGGGGATAAGTCCTCGCCGATCGGCCCCACGGGCTAGACAGATTCTTCCAAATCCGGAACAACAGGCGCGCATCACGCGTCTTGATGCCGGAAGGCCGCCGCGTCGCTACTGGTGGCCACGAACAGGAGGGAACGCTCATGGGCTTCATCGTTTGGCTGATCGTCGGCGGCATTGTGGGCTGGCTTGCCAGCATCATCATGCGCACCGACGCGCAACAGGGCATTATCTTGAACATCGTTGTCGGCATCGTCGGCGCGGTCATCGCCGGCCTCGTGCTCGGCGGCGGCAACATCAACAATTCGGATCCGCTCGACCTGACCAACATTCTGTGGTCGCTGCTCGGCGCAATCATCCTGCTCGCTATCGTCAATCTCGTCCGCCGCGGGTCGGTTCGCTAGAACCCACGCGACGCGACTGGCAGAAGGAAGGCCGCGCGAGGGTTCGCCCCGCGCGGGCTTTTTTTGTGTTTTTAAGGCGCCCGGTCGGCGGCCGCTTATTGCAGCTCGAAGCTCATTGACAGCGTGACCTGCAACTGCTGCTCGCCGGGATCGATCTTGCTGTCGGCGGAGCCGCGCTCGGCACGCGCCTGGGCCATCATGATGACCGGCTGGGGACCGCCGTACGAGGCGTTCTCGCTGACCGACAGCAACCGCACCACGCGCATCCCGAGCGAACGGGCATAGAGGTCGGCGCGGGCGCGCCCGACCGCCAGCGCCTTGGTCCGCGCCTCGTCGAGCGCGGCCTCGGGCTTGTCGATGGTCAGGGTCGGCCCGTTGATCTGGTTCGCGCCCTCGGCGACCAAAGCGTCGAGGATGCGCCCCGAGTTGCGGATGTCGCGAAAGCGCACGTTGACCGAATTCGACGCGGTATAGCCGACCAGCGCCGGCGGCTGGTTCTCGGCATAGCGGTATTCGGGGTTGAGGCTGATCGAGCTGGTCTGGATGTCGCGGTCTTCGATGCCCGCGCGCTTCAAGGCCGCGCGTACCCGCTCCATGCGGTCGGCGTTCTGCTGGATCGCGCCGGTCGCGCTGGTCGAACGGGTCACCACCCCGGCCGAGATGATCGCGATGTCGGGTACCCGGCTGACCTCGCCGATCGCGCTGATATCGAGCCGCGTGCCCGAAATCGTCTGCACCGAAGCGACCGGGGTCTGCGCCGCGGCACCGCTCGCGAGCGATGCCGTGCTCAGCGCCAGTGCAAGTATTAGCTTGTTCATAACGTTCATCCCTTGCCGAAAATCACCATTGGCGGCGACTGTCGTCCGCCGCCAATGGCTGCTCGATGAACGGCAAGTCCGCGCGGGCTAGCGGCGGCGCAGCACCAGGCGATAGATGAACAGGATGATGAAGGCCCCGATCACCGCAGCGATGAAGCCGGCCCCTTCGCCGGTGTCGTACCAGCCGATCGCATGGCCCAGCCAGCCGGCGAGCAGCGCCCCCGCGATGCCAAGCAGGATGGTGACGATGCAACCGCCCGGGTCTTTGCCGGGCATCAGCAACTTTGCCAGCCCGCCGGCGAGCAACCCGATTACGACCCAGCCGAGAATGCCATAGTTTTCCATGTAGCCCGTCCCCATGTTTCCCTGGCGCGGCCGCGGCGACCGGCGCTTCACGTCGGCGCCAACGCCGTTTCGCGGCGCAAGTGCCGCTGTTGGTCGAAAATGACTGGAAATGAGAAATGCGCAAGCCTGTGTTGCGGCGGGTGAGTTATTTGGCTAATACAGTTGCGGCGATGCCGCCGATGGATTCGCGTCGAAAGGCGACAGGAAGTTGCACATGAACCGGGAAACGACCCTCCACTCGTCCGACACCCTGGTGGTGGTCGACCGCTCCCGGCGCAAACGCTGGGCAATCATCGCCGCGGCGGTGGTGGCGCTGGCCGCGATTGCCATTGCGGTGATGATGTTCACCGGCGGTGGCGACGAGGCCGCACCGGCGCGAGGCGGACCGGGCGGCGGGCAGGTCCCGACTGTCACCGTGGTCGTTCCCGGGCGCAGCGAAGTGGCGCGAACGCTGACGGCCAGCGGCGCGCTCGCCGCGCGCCGCGACCAGCCGGTCGGGGTCGCCGGTGAAGGCGGGATGGTCACCCGCGTCTTGGTCGATGCCGGCGCATGGGTTGGCCGCGGCCAGGTGCTGGCGAGCATCGACCGCTCGGTGCAAAGCCAGGAATCGGCCCAATTGTCGGCCCAGATCCAGGTCGCGCGCGCCGACGCCGTGCTGGCCCAGAATGAGCTCGACCGCGCCCAGGCATTGGTCGCGCGCGGGTTCGTGTCCAAGGCCGATGTCGACCGCCGTCGTGCAGCGCGCGACGCCGCCTCGGCGCGGGTCCGCGTCGCCCAGGCCAATTACGCCGCCAGCCGCGCCCGCGTCGGCCGGCTCGACATCCGCGCCCCGGAAGGCGGGCTGATCCTCGCCCGCAATGTCGAGGTTGGGCAGGTTGTCGGCGGCGGCTCCGGCGCTTTGTTCCGGCTCGCCGCCGGCGGCGCGATGGAGATGCGCGCGCAGATGGCGCAGGAGGACCTCACCCGGATTCGCACCGGCATGCCGGCCAGCGTCACCCCGGTCGGCACCGAGCGCACCATCGCCGGCTCGGTGTGGCAGGTCTCGCCGGTGATCGACCCGCAGTCGCGCCAGGGCGAAGTGCGCATCGCCATCCCCTATGACGCCGCGATCCGCCCCGGCGGGTTCGCCGAGGCGCGGATCGGCGCCGGCGGCACCAACGCGCCGCTGCTGCCGCAGAGCGCGGTGCTCAGCGACCAGCGCGGCAATTACGTCTACATCATCAACGGCCGCAACCAGGTCGAGCGGCGCGACGTGCGGATCGGCTCGGTCGACGATTCCGGCGTGTCGGTGATCGAAGGGCTGAGCGGGCAGGAGCGCGTGGTGCTGTCGGCCGGGCCGTTCCTCAACCCCGGCCAGAAGGTCGCGCCCAAGCGCCAGGCCGCGCGATGAGCCTTATGGGAAGCGTTAGCCAATGAACTTCCGCAACATCTCGTCGTGGGCGATCCGCAACCCGGTGCCGCCGATCGTGCTGTTCGTCGCGCTACTGGTCGCCGGGCTGGTGTCGTTCATGCGGATGGACGTCAACGATTCGCCGGACGTCGAATTCCCGTTCGTCGAGGTGACCATCGCCCAGCCGGGTGCGGCGCCGACCGAGCTCGAGACCCAGGTCACCCAGCGCGTCGAGGCCGCCATCCGCGGCGTCAACGGGGTGGAGGAGATCAACAGCTCGGTGCGCGAAGGCGTCAGCAACACTTTCGTCCAGTTCGCCATCGGCACCCCGGTCGATCGCGCCACCAACGACGTCCGCGACGCCATCTCGCAAATCCGCGGCGACCTGCCCGAAGGCATTCTCGAGCCGCAGGTGGTGCGCGCCGAAAACGGCAGCCAGCTGGCCATTTTCGCGGTCGAGACGACCGACATGACGCTCGAGCAATTGAGCTGGTACGTCGACAATAATGTGTCGAAGCGGCTGCTCGCCATCCCCGGCATGGCCAGCGTCGAGCGCTACGGCGGGGTCAACCGCGAGATCCGCGTGGTGCTCGACCCGGCGGCGATCCAGGCACAGGGGATCACCGCCGCCCAGGTCAACCAGCAGCTGCGCCAGATCAACCTCGATTCGGCCGGCGGCCGGGCCGAGATCGCCGGCTCGGAGCAATCGGTGCGCGTGCTCGGCAACGCCGGCACCGCGGCCGAGCTCGGCGCGACCCAGATCGCTTTGCCGGGCGGGCGCGTGGCCAAGCTCAGCGACATCGCCGACGTCATCGACAGCAACAGCGAGCAGCGTTCGATCAGCAAATTGAACGGACGCCAGATCCTGAGCTTCGGCGTCTACCGCGCCAAGGGCGCTTCGGACGTGACGACCTACGAGGAGGCCGAGAAGACCCTCCGCGAGATCGAAAAGAACATGAACGGGCGGGTCAAGTTCAACCGCATCTATACCGAGGTCGACGCCACCATCCTGCAGTATGAATCGTCGATCGAGATGCTGTGGGAAGGCGCCATCCTCGCGGTCATCGTGGTGTTCCTGTTCCTCCGCGACCTGCGCGCGACGCTGATCTCCGCGGTCGCCATCCCATTGTCGGCGATCCCCACCTTCTGGTTCCTCGACCTGATGGGGTTCACCTTGAACTTCCTCAGCCTGCTCGCGCTGAGCCTGGTGGCGGGGGTGCTGGTCGATGACGCGATCGTCGAGATCGAGAATATCGTCCGCCACATGCGGATGGGCAAATCCGCCTATCAGGCGTCGATCGACGCCGCCGACGAGATCGGTCTCGCCGTGCTGGCAACGACCATGGCGATCGTCGCGGTGTTCCTGCCGGTCGGGCTGATGCCGGGCATTTCCGGCCAGTTCTTCAAGAATTTCGGGTTCACCGTGGTGGTCGCGGTGCTGATCAGCCTGTTCGTCGCGCGACTGATCACGCCGTTGATGGCGGCCTATCTGCTGAAGGGCCACGGCCCCGCGCCGCATGGCGAAAGCGCGGCGATGCGCTGGTATCTGAAGGCGCTGCAATGGACGTTGCGCAACCGCTGGTCGTCGGTCGCGGGGGGCATCGCCTCGCTGGTCCTGACGGTGCTGCTGTTCAGCCAATTGTCGTTCACCTTCTTCCCGCCGCAGAACCGCGACTTTAGCCAGGTGCGGATGTTCCTGCCGCCGGGCTCGACCCGCGCCCAGGCCGAGGCGGTCGCGACCGAAGCGCGGCGGATCGTCGAGACCGCGCCCGAGGTCGTCCAGGTGGTCGAGCGGGTCAATGTCGGCAGCGCCAACCTCAACATCACGTGGACCGACAAGCGCGAGCGGACCTCGGTCGAGATCGAGCGCAGCCTGGCGCCCAAGCTGGCGCAGATCGCCGACGCGCGGGTCAATTTCCAGTCGCAGTCGGGCGGCGGGCCCGAGAGCGGCGGCGGCGGCGGGCGCGACATCACGCTCCATCTCGGCGGCGACGATCCCAAATTGCTGTTCGCCACCGCCAACAAGATCGCGACCGAGATGCAGGGCCTGCCCGAGTTGCGCGCGGCGCGCGTGCAGGGCGATCTGGTGCGGCCCGAGATCGTCATCCGCCCGCGGCTCGACCTCGCCGCCGACCTCGGCGTGACGACCATGGCGCTGGGGCAGACGATCCGCCTCGCGACGCTCGGCGACATCGACCAGAACAGCGCGAAGTTCTCGCTGTCCGACCGCCAGGTGCCGATTCGCGTGGCGATCGCCGAATCGTCGCGGCGCGACCTTGCAACGCTCGAGAATCTGCCGGTGCCGACCCAGACCGGCGGCTCGGTGCCGCTCAAATCAGTGGCCGAGATCAGCTTCGGGGCCGGGCCGACCACCGTCCAGCGCACCAACCAGGTGCGCCGCATCGCGGTCGGCGCCGACCTCGCGCCGGGGCTGGTGTCGGGCGACGCATGGAAGAAGATCCGCGAGCTGCCGACGATGAAGAACCTGCCGCAGGGCGTCAACGAGCTCCAGCTCGGCGACACCAAGTGGCAGACCGAGTTGATGATCAACTTCGTGATCGCGGTGATCGCCGGAGTGCTGATGGTGTTCGCGGTGCTGGTGCTGCTGTACAAGCGCGTGCTGGTCCCGTTTGTGAACCTGGGCTCGCTGTTGCTCGCCCCGCTCGGCGCGGCGTTTGCCTTGTTCGTCACCGGCAACCCGATTTCGCTGCCGGTGTTCATCGGGCTGCTGATGCTGCTCGGGATCGTCGCCAAGAACAGCATCCTGCTGGTCGACTTCGCGATCGAGGAGATGGACCGCGGGGTCGACAAGGACACCGCGATCACCGAGGCCGGGCACAAGCGCGCCCAGCCGATCGTGATGACCACGGTGGCGATGGTCGCCGGCATGCTGCCGGTCGCTCTGTCGCTGACCGGGGACAGCTCGTTCCGCGGGCCGATGGGGGTGACCGTGATCGGCGGGCTGATCTTCTCCACCGTGCTGACGCTGCTGATCGTCCCCGCCAGCTTCAGCATCGCGGTCGACATCGAGACCTGGGTCGGGCGCAAGTTCGGCAAATTGATCGACAATGGCGAGCCGCACCAGCCGATGACCGAGCCGCTCCCGGCGGAGTGACATCGCAGGCCGGCTAGCTAGAGTGAGGCGATGAGCGCCGCCCCCGTCGTGTCCCGCTTCAATCCGGTCCAGCCCGGCGCGGCGGGGATGAAGGCCGCCGCCACCGGCCTGCTGGTGGCGATGGCCGCGCTGTTCCTAACCACCCGCGCGTTCGAACCGGCCTATCCGTGGCTCGGCTGGGTCAAGGCGTTCGCGGAGGCGGCGATGGTCGGCGGGCTGGCCGACTGGTTCGCGGTGACCGCCTTGTTCCGCCACCCGCTCGGCCTGCCGATCCCGCACACCGCGATCATCCCGCGCAACAAGGACCGCATCGGCGAGGCGCTGGCCTCATTCCTCAAGGAGAATTTCCTCATCGCCTCGGTGGTCGCGCGGCGCATGCGCCACATCGACCTCGCCGCTGCCGCCGGGCGCTTCCTCCGCGCGCCCGAGGGCGAAGGCACGCGCATCCGCCACGGCGCGTCGCGGCTGATCGCCGACATCTTCGAGGGGCTCGACGACGAACGGCTCGGCGGGATCGTCAAGGGCGCAATTTCCGGCCGCCTGAAGTCGATGGAAGTGTCGCCTCTGCTCGGCCACGCGCTGGCCTCGGCGATTAACGACGAGCGCCACGTGCCGATGCTCGAGGCGGCGATCCGCTGGATGGCGCGCGCCTTGGACGCCAACGAGAGCCTGATCCGCGACATGGTCAAAAAACGCGCGAACTGGGTTCTCAAGCTGGCCGGCCTCGACACGAAACTGAGCGACGCGATCGTCGAAGGCCTGCGCAAGCTGACCGTCGAGATGGGCACCGATCCGGCCCATCCGGTCCGCCAGAAGATGGAACAGGCGCTCGCCCAACTCGCCAACGACCTCCAGACCAAGCCCGAGACACGGGCGCGGGTCGAGGCGATGAAGGATGAGCTGCTAGCCAACAGATCGGTCGGGCTATGGCTCGACACCTTGTGGCAGAAAGGGCGCGAGGCGATCATCCGCGCTGCCCGCAACCCCGACGCGGCGATGGCCGGCAAATTGGGCGAAGTGCTGCGCTCGGCCGGCACCACGCTCGAGAGCGACCCGCGCATCCGAGGCGCGATCAACCAGTTCGCGCGGCGAGCGGTGGCCGGCATGGCGGCCAGTTACGGCGGCTCGATCGTCAAATTGGTCAGCGAGACGGTGCGCGGGTGGGACGCCCGCACCATCACCGCGCGGCTCGAAAGCGCGGTTGGCCGCGACCTCCAGTACATCCGCATCAACGGTACTTTGGTCGGCGGGCTGGTAGGAGTCGTGCTTCACGCACTCGACGCGATCTAGCCGGTCGAGCGTCGCTCGATGGTTGCGCCGACGGCGGACAGTTTCTCCTCCAGCCGCTCGTAGCCGCGGTCGAGGTGGTAGACGCGGAGCACTTCGGTTTCGCCCTCCGCGCACAGCCCGGCGAGGACCAGGCTCATCGACGCCCTCAGGTCGGTCGCCATGACCTGCGCGCCGGTCATTCCCTCGACGCCGTGGACCAGCGCGGAGCGCCCGCGGACCTCGATGTTGGCGCCCATGCGGCGCAATTCGGGAACGTGCATGTAGCGGTTCTCGAAGATCGTCTCCTCGAGAAAGCTCTCGCCGTCGGCCATCGCCAGCATCGCCATGAATTGCGCCTGCATGTCGGTCGGGAAGCCCGGGAACGGCGCGGTCGACAGCGCCAGCGGCCTCAACTTGCCGTCGGCGCTGACCTTGATCCCGGCATCGCAGAACTCGACGATCAAACCGGCCTGGGCGAGCGCGTTGGTGATCGCCAGCATGTCTTCCGCGCGCGCGCCGACCAGCTCGATCGAGCCGCCGGTGATCCCCGCCGCGCAGGCATAGCTGCCAGCCTCGATGCGGTCGGGCATCACCGCATAATCGGCGCCGTGGAGGCCCTCGACGCCGTCGATGATCAGGTGCGACGAGCCGATTCCGTCGATCTTGCCGCCCATCGCCACCAGCAGGTTGCACAGATCGGCGATCTCGGGCTCACGCGCGGCGTTGAACAATTGGCTGCGGCCGGTGGCCAGCACCGCCGCCATCAGCGCGTTCTCGGTGGCGCCGACCGAGACCACTGGAAAGGTGTAATCGCCGCCCGGCAGCCGGCCGTTGGGCGCGGTGGCTTTGACATAGCCCGCGGCGAGCTCGATGTCGGCGCCGATCGCTTCCAGCGCGCGCAGGTGGAGATCGATCGGTCGGTCGCCGATGGCGCAGCCGCCGGGCAGCGAAACCGTCGATTCGCCCGCCCGCGCGAGCATCGGGCCGAGCACGAGGATCGAGGCGCGCATCTTGCGGACCATGTCGTAGGGCGCGACGGTCGAGGCGATTTCGCTCGCCTGGAGCGTCATCCGGCGCCCGAATTCGCCCTTTTTGACCCCCGCGACGCTGGTTGAGACGCCGAGCCCGTTGAGAAGGTGTCCGAAGCTGTCGACATCGGCCAGGCGCGGCAGGTTGGACAGAGTGAGCTTGTCGGCGGTCAGCAGCGCGCACGGCAGCAAAGTCAGCGCGGCGTTCTTGGCACCCGAGATCGGGATCTTGCCCTCGAGGCGCTTGCCGCCCTGGATCCAGATGCTGTCCATCGCCGCGCTTTAGCGCGTGACGGGTGCGTTACAAGAAGCGGTGTTCCTCCCCGGCACGGGGAGGTGGCAGCCTCAGGCTGACGGAGGGGCTGCTCAAGCCTCCGCGCAACCCCTCCACCAGCTACGCTGGTCCCCCTCCCCGTTCCGGGGAGGAATTAAGACTAGGCCTTTTCCAGCGTCGCCTGCAGCGGATGCTGGTTCTCGCGGGCGAAGTCGATCACCTGAGTGACCTTGGTTTCGGCAACCTCGTACGTGAAAATGCCGCAAACGCCGACACCCTTTTGGTGGACGTGCAACATCACTCGGGTCGCCTGATCGGTGTCCATCTGAAAAAACGCTTTCAGCACATGGACGACAAATTCCATCGGGGTGTAATCGTCGTTAAGCAGCAGGACTTTA
>NZ_JANPKO010000143.1:0-3936 GCF_031426035.1 Sphingomonas sp.
GACGCCGCGCTGGCCAAGGCGCAGGAGCTGATGCTGGCGGTCGGGCTGACGGCCGCCGCCGACATGGGCACCAGTGCCGACGAGTGGGCGGCGATGAACCGCGCCGGCCAGGCGGGTTCGCTCAAGGTGCGCGTGCTCGCCTACGCAGGCGGGATCCCGGCGATGCGCGCGATCAACGGCGGCAAGCCGAGCGGATGGCTGTACGCCGACACGCTATGGCTTGGCGGGGTCAAGCTGTACGCCGACGGCGCGCTCGGCTCGCGCGGGGCGTTCCTCAAGGCGCCCTACCACGACAAGCCCGACAGCCGCGGGCTGAGCCTGATCGACGATGCGGCCTTGCTCGGCGAGGCGCGCGAGGCGGCGGGCAACGGGCATCAGCTGGCGATCCACGCGATCGGCGACGCCGCCAACGCCCAAGTCATTGCGGTGTTCGAGACGCTCGGCAAGACGGTCAAGAACGACCCGCGCTGGCGGATCGAGCATGTCCAGGTGATCGACCCGGCCGACATCGCGCGGCTGGCCCCGGCGGGAATCATCGCCTCGATGCAGCCGATCCACCAGCCGAGCGACCGCACCATGGCCGAAGCGCGGCTCGGGCCCGCGCGGCTCGGCGGGGCCTATGCTTGGGCGACCATCGCCAAGGCCGGCGCGCGGCTCGCGTTCGGCTCCGACTTTCCGGTCGAAAGCCCCGACCCGTTTCCGGGCCTGATGGCGGCGGTGTCGCGGCAGGATTTGAAGGGCCAGCCGCCGGGCGGATGGCGGATGGCGGACGCGGTGTTGTTCGAGCAGGCGCTGGCGGGATTCACCCGCGACGCCGCTTACGCCAGCTTCGCAGAGGGCAGGATCGGCGCGCTCGAGCGGGGCAAATGGGCCGACTTCATCCTCGTCGACCGCGATGTCAGCACGGTGCCGCCGCAGGAGCTGGGACGGACGCAGGTGCTCGAGACTTGGGTTGCGGGGAAAAAGGTGTGGGCGAAGAGGTAACCACCCCACGCCGTTCGTCCCGAGCATAGTCGAGGACCATGCCGAGCGCAGCAGAGGCTGATTTCTCGGCTTCGCTCGAACGAGTGTCTCGACTGCGCTCGACACGAACGGAAAGGGATACTCCTATCTCTCTTGCCGCGCCCGCTCGACCAGCATCCCCGGCGTCAGGATTTGCGGCAATTCCTCGGGCGCTTTGCTTGGCGCGTACCACAGGTACAGCGGCACGCCGGCGCGGGCGCGGTTGTCGAGGAAGCGGGTGATCGCGGGGTCGCCGTTGGTCCAGTCGCCGGCGAGTACTTTGACACCCGCCTGGTCGAGTGCGCGGCGGACTTCGGCGCGGTTGATCGCGGTCGCCTCGTTGACCTTGCATGTCAAGCACCAGTCGGCGGTGAAGTAAACGAATACGGGGCGGTTCTTGGCGAGGTGCGCGGCGACGCGATCCTCGCTCCACGCAGCGGTGCCTACGGTGGGACGACTCCCAACTCCTGGACCATGTCTTTTTGCCTCGTTGAGAAGCGAGACCGAGATGACGGCTGAGGCAACGAGACCGGCAGAAATTGGAATTGCGGCGATGCCCACACCCAAGCCACGTCGTTGACGCCACCCAACCCATCCGAGCGCAATTGTCAGCACGATTGCCGACAAAATACCGGCTTCCAATCCAAGTCGTCCGCCCTGGCGGTAGAGCAACCACAGGCAGCCGACCGCGGTCGCCGCCATCGGGATCGCGAGGAAGCGCTGGAGCCGCTCCATCCACCGCCCCGGCGCCGGCACGCGGCTGCGCATCCCGGGCACGAACGCCACCAGCAGCAAGGGAATCGCGAGGCCGAGGCCGAGCGCGGCGAACACCAACACCGACCCCGCCGCTGGCAGCAGCAACGCCGTGCCGAGCGCGGCACCGAGGAACGGACCGGCGCACGGCGTGGCGACGAACGCGGCCAGCGCGCCGGTCGCGAACCCGCCGCTCGGGCGGGCGCGGCCGGCCAGCGCGGGGAGCACGAACAGCCCGACCAGGTTGAGCGCGATGGCGACGCTCAGCAGCATCAGCAGGATGGTGGTGCGCGGGTCCTGCAGCTGGAACGCCCAGCCCGCCGCGCTGCCCCCGGCGCGGATCGCGAGCAGCACCGCGCCGAGCGCGCCGGTGCCGACCACCGCGCCGGCGGTGTAGGCCAGCGCATCGCGCCGCGCCTCGCTTGCCGCGCCGCCGCTGCGCGCGAGGTGGAGCGCCTTCAAGGCAAGAATCGGGAACACGCACGGCATCAGGTTGAGCAGCACGCCGCCGGTCAGCGCGCCGAGCATCGCGAGGAGGATGATCTTGAGGCCGAGATCGCCGACCGGGGAGCCGCCGTCGGGTACCGTGCCGGGGACCGCGCGGAACTCGAGCCCGCGCCCGTCGCCGAGCGCGAGCACGGCGGCGAATTCTGTTGGCTCGCCGCGGCGGCGCGGGAGCTCGGCGACCAGCATGTCGTCGACGCGGCGGAAGCTTTGCGCGGCGGCGTAATCGACCGGGCCGTCGGCGAGCGGGAAGACATAGGCGTCGCCGACGGTGACATCGCGCGGCAACGGGATCGCGACCTTGAGGGTGGTGCCCGCCAGCGCGAAGGCGGCGGGGGTCGCCAGCGGCCGCGGCAGCGCGCGGCGCCAGTCGTCGAAGCGGGTGTCCATGGTCGCCATCCCGCCGGTCGCCAGGTTGAGCGCGAAATCGCCGCACTCGGGCACGCACACTTTGTCGGTGCAGGCGAGCCATTCGGCTTTGGCGGCGATGCGCAATTGGCCGGTTGCGCCGGGCGGCACCTTGAGGCGCGCCAGGATCGCATAGTCGCGCTCGTAGACGTAGTTCATCAGCCCGGCGACGGTTAGCCGCGTCGGCACGGGGTAGCGCAGCGGGCCGATGCTGACGCCGGGCGGCAGTTGCCAGTCGACCCGCATCGGCAGGCCCGCGTCGCCGGGGTTTTGCCAATAGCCATGCCAGCCCGGCCTGGTGCGCATGACGATCGCCAGCTCGACCTCGCCGCCGGGCCGCGCGGGGCCTTCGGCGACGAGCTCGGGGCGGATCGCGTTTTCGCGCGCAGCGGCCGAAGCTGGCGCGAGAAGTGCCAAAATACAGAGCAGATAGCGGATCACATCAAACCGTTCGGGCTGAGCCTGTCGAAGCCCTGTACTGTCTTCGAGCGAAATGAAAGACAGCCCTTCGACAAGCTCAGGGCGAACGGAGTTTGTGGACTAGCGGTTAGTCCAAGTTGGGCCGCAGCCAGCGCTCGGCGGCCTCGACCTCGACCCCGCGCCGCGCCGCATAATCCTCGAGTTGGTCGCGGCCGATGCGGGCGACGCCGAAATACTGGCTGTCACGGTGGCCGAAGTAGAAGCCCGACACCGCCGAGGTCGGCAGCATCGCGAAGTTCTCGGTCAGCGACACGCCGCCCGGCGCGCCGCCGAGCAAATCGAACAGCGCGGGCTTGAGACTGTGGTCGGGGCACGCCGGATAGCCTGGCGCGGGGCGGATGCCCTGGTAGGTTTCGCGGATCAGGTCGGCATTTGAAAGATGCTCGTCGGCATAGGCCCACAGCCGCTGGCGCACCTCGGCGTGGAGCACTTCGGCGAAGCTTTCGGCGAGGCGGTCGGACAGCGCCTTCAACAAAATGTCCGAATAATCGTCGTTCTCGGCCTTGAACCGCGCGAGGTGCGGCTCGAGCCCGTGGATCCCGACCGCGAACCCGCCGATCCAGTCTTCTTCCGAAGGATCGATGAAGTCGGCGAGGCACATGTTGGGGCGGCCTTCGCGTTTCTTCACCTGCTGGCGGAGGAAGGACAGCCGGGTCCAGTCGTTGCCGCCGAGCACCTGCACATCGTCGCCCTCGCGCTTGCAGCGCCACAGGCCGACCGTGCCGCTCGCGGTGACCCAGCGCTCGGCGATGACCTTGTCGAGCATGTCTTGGGCGTCGGCGAATAGAC
>NZ_JANPKO010000144.1:0-17696 GCF_031426035.1 Sphingomonas sp.
TCCTCGGGCAGCGGCAGCACGGTCGAGATCGTCTCGCCCTCGGCCAGCGGCAGCAGGTTGAGCATCGGCCGGCCCTTGGCGGTCGGGCCGCCCTCGGGCAGCCGCCACACCTTCATCCGGTAGACCTTGCCGGCGGAGGAGAAGAACAGCACCGGATTGTGGGTCGAGGTGACGAACAGATTGGTGATCGCGTCCTCGTCCTTGGTCGCCATCCCCGAGCGGCCCTTGCCGCCGCGCTTCTGCTCGCGGAACAGAGCGAGCGGGGTGCGCTTGATGTAGCCGGTCAAAGTGACCGTCACGACCATGTCCTCGCGCTCGATCAAATCCTCGTCGTCGATGCCGTCGGCGGCGGCGGCGATCTCGGACACGCGCGGGGTGGCGAACTCGGCCTCGACCTCGTCGAACTCGGCGCGCATCACCTCGAACAGCCGAACGCGATTGCCGAGGATCTCGAGCAATTCGCCGATGGTCACGGCGAGGCCCTTCAACTCATTGCCGATCTCGTCGCGGCCAAGCGCGGTGAGGCGGTGCAGTCGCAGCTCGAGGATCGCCTTCACCTGCGCTTCGCTGAGCTTGTAGGTGTCGCCCGCGGCCTGCGGCTCGACCGCCTCGACCAGCTGGATGTAGGGGCGGATCGGATCGCCGTCCCACTCCCGGGAAAGCAGTTTCTCGCGCGCCTCGGCCGGGCTCGCCGAGCCGCGGATCAATTTGACCACCTCGTCGAGGTTGGTCACCGCGACCACCAGCCCGAGCAAAATGTGGGCGCGCTCGCGGGCTTTGAGCAATTCATGCTTCGAGCGCCGCGTGATCACTTCCTCGCGGAATTTGACGAACGCCTCGATGATGTCGCGCAGCATCAGCGTTTCGGGGCGCCCGCCGCGGATCGCCAGCATGTTGGCGGGGAACGAGGATTGCGCCGGGGTGTGGCGCCACAATTGGTTGAGCACGACCTCGGGGGTGGCGTCGCGCTTCAGCTCGATGACGATGCGCACGCCCAAGCGGTTGGATTCGTCGCGGATGTCGCTGACGCCCTCGATGCGCTTGTCCTTGGCCGCTTCGGCGATCTTCTCGACCAGCCCGTTCTTGCCGACCTGGTAGGGGATTGCGGTCAAGACGATCGAGCGGCGCTCGCCGCGGCCTTCCTCGACATGGGCGCGGCTGCGCATCAGGATCGAGCCGCGCCCGGTGGTGTAGGCGGCGCGGATTCCGGCGGTGCCGAGGATGATCGGCGCGGTCGGGAAATCGGGTCCGAGGACATGCTCCATCAGCCCTTCCGAGCTGATCGCGGGGTCGTCGAGGTAGGCGCGGCAGGCGTTGAGCACCTCGCCCAAGTTATGCGGCGGGATGTTGGTCGCCATCCCCACCGCGATTCCGCCCGCGCCGTTGACCAGCAAATTGGGGAAGCGCGCGGGGAGCACCTGCGGCTCGCGCTCGCTGGCATCGTAATTGGGCTGGAAGGCGACGGTGTCCTTGTCGATGTCGCCGAGCAGGAAATTGGCGACCTTGGCCAGCCGCGCCTCGGTGTAGCGCATCGCCGCCGGGGGGTCGGGGTCCATCGAGCCGAAATTGCCCTGGCCGTCGATCAGCGGCACGCGCATCGACCAGCTCTGGGTCATCCGCGCCAGCGCGTCGTAAATCGCGCTGTCGCCGTGCGGGTGATATTTACCCATCACGTCGCCGACGATGCGGCTCGACTTGCGGTACGGCCGACCGGCGACATAGCCGGCTTCCTGGCACGCGTAGAGGATGCGGCGGTGGACCGGCTTCAGCCCGTCGCGGACGTCGGGCAAGGCGCGGCTGACGATCACCGACATCGCGTAATCGAGGTACGAGGTCTTCATCTCGTCGACGATCGAGATGTTGGCGATCGCGCTGTCGCCGCCGCCGCTGGGCGGGCCGTCGTCGGGGATGTCGCTGCGGTCGTCGACCGGCGGTTCGGTGGCCAAGTCTGTGTGTCCTGATCGTTAGAGCTGATACGCTGGCGGGGCGCGCAAACCCTGCGCTCCCCCTGCGCTTAGCGGTCTAGCCGATGAGCGGCGCGGGCGCCACCCCGCGCGTACGCACGCGTGCCCGCCCGTGGGCGCGCGTGGGAGCGCCGCCCGCGGTCCGCGCCAATGCCGCTTGGCGAGGCCGCGGGGGCGGTTTATGGCGCCCGCGAAATCCACGCAAATTCAGCGGGTCGGCCGGTCGGCCCGGACGGGAGAGAAACCATGAAGCCAGTCACCACCAGCATCGGGCTTGCGCTTGCCCTCTGTACCTCCGCCGCCGCCGCGCAATACCGCACCCCCGCGCCGCAGCCGCAGCAGGCCGCGCCGGTGGCCCAGATCGTCGAGGACCCGGCCAAGCCCAAGCGGCTGCTCAAGGTCTCGGGCGGGGCCAAGAAGGCGCTCACCGAATTGCAGACCGCGGTTGCCGCCAACGACACCGCGACGATCCCGGCCAAGATCGCTGCCGCCGAGGCGGTGGCCAAGAACAATGACGACCGTTACATGCTCGGCAGCCTGCGCCTGCAGGCCGCGATCGCCGCCAAGGACAATGCCGGGATCGCCTCGGCGATCGAGGCGGTGCTCGCCTCGGGGCTGGCCGACGCGGCCGAAACCCAGCAGCTCAACCTGGTGCTGGGCAAGACCTACAAGACGCTCGGCCAGCACGACAAGGCGGCCGCGGCGCTCGAGCGCGGGCTCGCCGCCAACCCCAATAATTACGACTATCTGATCGAGCTCGGCGAAACCCGCGTCACCCAGGGCCAGGTCGGCGCCGGGGTCGACCTCATCCGCAAGGGCATCGCGGCGCGCAACGCCACCGGCACCAAGGCGCCCGAGGATTGGTACCGGCGCGCCGTGGCGCTCGCCTACAAGGGCAAATTGCCGGTCACGCTCGAATTGAGCCGCGACTGGGTCAAGGCCTATCCGGGGCCGGTCAGCTGGCGCGACAGTTTGCGCATCTACGACAATCTCGCCGCGCTCGACGACAGCAATTCGCTCGACATGCTGCGCCTTGCCCGCGCCACCCAGGCGCTGACCAGCGAGGCCGAGTTCCACCGCTATGCCTATGGCGCGTTCACCAAGGGCTATCCGGGCGAAGCCAAGGCGGTGATCGAGGAAGGCGGCGCGGCGGGCAAGATCGACCCCAAGAAGGAGATCTTCCGCGACTTGTTGGCCAAGGCGACAGCCAAGGCGGCCGGCGACCGCGCCTCGCTCGATGCCGGCGCCGCGACCGCGCGGGCAGGGGCGACCGCCAAGCCCGCGGTGGCCATCGCCGACGCCTATTTCAGCTATGGCGACTATGCCAAAGCGGCCGAGCTGTACCGCGCCGCGCTGCCCAAGAGCGGCGCCGACGCCGATCTCATCAACCTCCACCTCGGCATGGCGCTGGCGCGGCAGGGCGACAAGGCCGGGGCAACCGCCGCGCTCAGCGCGGTGGCCGGCCCGCGCGCCGAGCTCGCGAAATACTGGCTAACCTATCTGTCGCTCGGCGCCTGAGCCGCCATTCGCTTGCGATCAAGGGCGTCGGCGGCAAGCCGGCGCCCTTTTTCGTGGCGCAACCAAGGTATCGTTACCGCGCTGAAAACCATGTCCCATCATGGTACGGTTGGCGCGCGCCACCTTCCGCCCGGCCCGCGCTCGCATAGACCGGCTGCTCGATCTCCCCCGCGCGCAAGGGAAGCGGCATAGCCAGTGCATTTTGACGACCGCCTGACCACCGTCCTGGACCAGCCGGCGAGCGACCCGCACGACCGCGCGGTGCGCTGGCGCCAGCTGGTCGAGCTGCTCGCGCGCTCGGGGCACGAGCCGGCCAACGACGTCGTCGCCCGGGCGCTGGCCGCGATCCATGTCGAGGCGCCCGCGATCGATCCCGCGGTCCGCGCGGCCGCCGCGCGCGCCATCGCCGGGCTCGACTTGCGTGCCGAACTGGTCGCGGCATTCGCCACCGACACGCTGGAAATCGCCGCCCCCGTCCTCGGCGCCGCGGCGATGTCGCCGGCCAGCTGGCGGGTGGTGCATGCCGCCGCGAGCCCGGCCAACCGCCGCTTTCTTGAAGGCCTCCATCCCGAGCTGGCTGGCGCTGCCGGGACCGCGCCGCCACGCCAGCAGCCGCCGCAGCCGTGGCAGGATGCCCGGCCGCCCGCTGCCCCGGCTCAGCCCGCGGCACCCGAACCGGTCGGGCCGCTGCTCGACGCCGGCATCCCCTCGATCAGCGAGGTGGTCGCGCGGATCGAGCGCCTGCGCCAGTCGCGCCAGCAGCCCGACCGGCGCGACATCGCCGCCGACCGCCCGCTCCAGCCGGTCCCCGGCGCAATGGCTGCGCTGTTCCGCTGGGAATGCGCGCCGTCGGGCGAGATTGCGTGGGTCGAAGGGGTGCCGCGCGGCGCGCTGGTCGGGCGCTCGCTGACCCGCCCCGGCGACGAGGCGGCGGCCGACCCGGCGATCGGCCGCGCCTTCGCCATGCGCGCGCCGTTCCACGAAGCGAGCCTGAGCTTCCTCGGCGAAGGGGCGGTGGCGGGCGAATGGAGCCTGACCGGCATGCCCGCGTTCGAGCCCGCCGACGGGCGCTTCGCGGGGTACCGCGGGATCGCCGTGCGCAAGCCGGCCGCAGCCGCCGGCGACGGCGGGCTTAGCGACCATGATTCGATCCGCGAGCTGGTCCACGAACTGAAGACCCCGCTGACTGCGATCATCGGGTTCGCCGAGATTATCGACGGCCAGTACCTCGGCCCGGCGCAGCGGCCGTACCGGGCGCGGGCGCGCGACATCGTCGACCAGGCGACGCTGCTGCTGGCCGCCATCGACGACCTCGACCTCGCCGCCAAGCTGCGCTCCGGGCAGGGCCAGCGCGGCACCACCGCCAATCTCCAGCAACTGGTCGGCGACATGCTCGGCGAACTGACCCGCCGCGCCGCCGAGCGCGACGTGCCGCTGACCGTCGAGCCGGGCTCGGACGCGATCAGCTGCGCGATCGACCCGGCGCTCGGCGAGCGGCTGGTGCGGCGCTTCTGCGCGGCGCTGATCGACGCCGCCGAGCCCGGCGAGCAACTGCGCATCGAGTTCAGCGTCGAGGCCGGCCAGTGCCGCATCGCGATGACCCGCCCGCACGCGCTGACCATGCTCTCGGGGGAGGCGATCGCCGGGGCGATCGACGGCGGCGACAATGAGCTCGGCGCGGCCTTCTGGTTGCACCTGGTGCGCGGCCTCGCCCATCTCGCCGGGGGCGATTTGATCGTCGGCGGCGGCCGCCTGACGCTGACCCTCCCGCAGCATTAGTTTGCGCGAGAAAAACGCCGGTGGGCCCGGAGGGACTCGAACCCCCAACCTAGCCGTTATGAGCGGCCGGCTCTACCATTGAGCTACAGGCCCCGCCCGGCGCGGGCGAGCGTAGCGGGGCAGGCAGGCATCGCCAAGCCGCCGTTCGGACGCTGTGATCGTCGAAGCTCGCCTGTCCCCCGGACAGGCGTTTTCAAATCGCAATCAGCACGGCCGTCCCCCGGACGGCCTATGATTGCGATGGTCGGGGAGACAGGATTCGAACCTGCGACCCTCTGCTCCCAAAGCAGACGCGCTACCGGGCTGCGCCACTCCCCGCCGGTCGCGCCCCTAGCAGCGCGCGCGGGCCGCCGCCAAACCTAATTCGAATTGGCGGCGGTGTTGGCTGGGGCATCGCGGCTGACATCGACGTCGACATCGACATCGCCGACCTTGTTCTCGATCTTGTCGCCGGTCCGCGCGACGTCGTTGGCGATGTCGTTGGCGACCGCCTCGGCGGCGTTGCCGACATCGGCGGCGGCGTTCTCGGCGAGACCCTGGTTGTACTCGACGCTGACCGAATCATTGGCGTCGTCCTTGGTCACCTGGCAGGCGCCGAGCAGCAGGATGGGCAAAGCGAAAGCGAGGCGCATGATGGTCTCCGTGATCGATTGAACCGCCTCCATAGCCGCGCGCGCGCCGCTACAACAGCCGCATCTGCGCGCCCTCGGGCGGGCGGAACAGGTCGCGGCGCAGCGGGAATTTGGCCGCGGGCAGGCCGTGCTTGCGTGCGGCGAGCTCGAAGCGGGTGCGCAGCAAGTAGGCCCACGGCCCCTGGCCGCGCATCCGGCTGAAGAAATTGGGGTCGTTGTCCTTGCCCCCGCGCAGTGAGCGGATGGTCGCCATCACCTTGCCCGCGCGGTCGGGGTGGTGGGTATCGAGCCACGCGCGGAACAGCGGCGCGACCTCGTGCGGCAGGCGCACCGGGAGATAGAAACCGCCGCGCGCGCCGGCGCCGGCGGCGGCCTCGACGATCGCCTCCAGTTCGTGGTCGGTGATCTGCGGGATGACCGGGGCGATCGCGACGTGGCACGGCACCCCGGCGTCGTTGAGCGCCTTGATCGCCGCGATCCGCTTGCGGCCCGACGGCGCGCGCGGCTCGAGCGTGCGGCTAATCGCGGGGTCCAGTGACGTCACCGAAATCGCCACCGCGACAATCCCCAGCTCGGCCGCGGGAGCGAGCAGATCGAGGTCGCGCAAAACCCGGTCGGACTTGGTGGTGATCGAGAACGGGTGGCGGGTCTCGACCAGCAGCTCGATCAGCGAGCGGGTGACGCGAAACCGCTCCTCGATCGGCTGGTAGGGATCGGTGTTGGTGCCCATCGCGATCGGCGCGCATTCGTAGCCGGGCCGCGACAGCGCGGCGTGGAGCAATTGCGCGGCGTTGGTCTTGACGAACAGGCGCGATTCGAAATCGACGCCTGGCGACAGGTCGTGAAACGCATGGGTCGGCCGCGCAAAGCAATAGACGCAGCCATGCTCGCAGCCGCGAAACGCATTGACCGAGCGGTCGAAGCCGATGTCGGGCGAGTTGTTGCGGGTCAGTATCGAGCGCGGCACTTCGATCGTGACGCTGGTCCGCCGCTGGGGCACGCCATCGAGCGCCTCAACGCTGTCGAGCCATTCGCCTTCGACCAGCCGCTCGGGCAGGTTGAACCGCGTCGGGGTCGCATTGCGCGTCGCCCCGCGCCCGTTGATCGACTCGACCGGCATCGTGCGAGTCTACGCAACAGGCGAGAACATATCAAGAACAGTTGGGGCGAAAACGGCTCAGAATTTGAGCGACAGGCCGACCCCCGCCTTGCGCGATTTGCGCGGGCCCCCGAACAATTTCTCGTCGGAGGTCGACAGGCTGGGCTTGGGCGCGGCGTTGAACACGCCGAAGCCAACCGCCGCGTCGGGCGCCAGCTCGACCCCCGCGATCACTCCGCGCCGCTTGGCGGCTGCCCCGTCGTCGTCAAACGCGGTACGCGGAATGCTCAGGTCGAGGGGCTTGCGGACGGGCTCGGCGGCGGCTGGCGCGGCGCTGGTCAGCGCGATCAATCCAGCGAAGGCGGCGGCACGCACCATGAGCGCATAACGGGCCGCGGATTTGCCGGTTCCGGATGCGGCCTAAGCGGGCGCGATCCGTCCCGAATTCCTACTGCTCGGCGAGCCTCGTCATGCCGGTCGGGAAGGTCGGCCAGCGGTGCTGGGCGAGCGCGCTGAGGCTCGGCGTCGCGGTGCGGTTGAGGCCCTGGTAGACCCACATGTTGCGCAAGACCGCGGGGACGTAATAGCGCGTCTCCCAGTACGGAATGCTCTCGATCCACAGCAAGGGATCACCCTTGTCGTAGATGCTTGCCCAGCGCCCGACCGGCAGCGGGCCGGCGTTATAGGCGGCGATCACTTTGGGGAGCTGCCCGCCGGTATAGGCCGAGCGGCGGATCAGCTCGATGAAGCTCTGGCCATATTCGAGGTTGGTCGCGGGGTCGGTCAGCGTGCCGCGCGAATAATTGAGGCCGCGATGGCGCGCCATGTCCTGCTCGGTTCCGGGGCTGACCTGCATCAGGCCGGTCGCGCCGACCGGGCTCACTGCGTCGGCGCGGAAGGTCGATTCCTGGATGATGTGGGCGAACGCCAGCGCCGGATCGACGCGCCATCCGGTCAGCGGCGTCCAGCGCGGCGCGGGATAGCGGTCCTGGGGGTCGGCGACCGCACCGCGCTGGCCGTTGTGCGCAAGCCAGAATTGCGCGCCGGCGAGGTCGAGCCGTTTGGCAAACTCGATCAGTCCGTGATGCTCCTCGGCGCGCCCGATGCGCGCCTGGTGGCGCAGCATCTCTTCGCCCAGCCAGCGCTCGCCGAGCCGCACCAGCTCGACCGAGCGGCGGACGTTGGGCAGCCCCTCGACCCGCGCCGCATAATTGTGCGGGTCGGGCGGCAAATGCGTGTCCATTCCGAGCGTGGCGCGCGCGATCAGCCCGTAAAAACTCTCTGCCGAGCGCGCCGCCGCCTTCATCAGCGGCGCCACCGCGCGCGGGCGGCGGCAGGCCTGCTCGGAGCGCGCCATCCAGTAATAAGCGCCCGCGGCAAGCTCGCGCTCGCGGGTGTTGGCGACCACTTCGCGGAATGCGCGCGAGGCCGCCTCGCAATCGCTCAGCCGCCATGACGCCAGCCCCGACACCCATGCCGAGTGTGCCGCCCACTCGCCGACCGCGCCGAGCCGCCCCGAATCGGCCAGCCGCCGCGCGTCGGGATCGCGCCCGAGGCGGTAATAGGTCCAGGCGATGCGCTGCGACGCTTCGGCGCGCGCTTCGTACGACAGGCTCGGCGCGTAGCTGATTAGCAGCGATTCGGCGCCGGGCGCGTCGTCGGCGTCGCTCAGCATCGGCTCGATCTGCGCGCGCAACTGGTCGGCGAGCGGCTCGCCCGAGACCGCGCGGGCGCGCGTCCGGCCCGGGGCCGAGCCGAGCATGACGACCGGCTGGCGCGGGTAGATCGGGGGCAAAGTGATCGCGCCCCGGGCAATCGCCAGCCGCGATATTTGCTCGGCCTGAGGCAGCTCGGGGGCTTCCGCAAGCAGCGCCAGCAAGCGCGGCAGATCGACCGCGGGCGAACCTTTGGCGGTGTACAGCTCGGCCTTGGCGACCGGGGTCAGGACATCGGCGGGGAGGGTGGCGATGCCGGCCTCGGCGGCGCGCCAGTCGCCGGCGCGGATCGCCGAAAACACCCCGCGCCAGTCGCGCGGGATGACCAGGACGGGCGGCGGCGGGGGAAGCTGGACGGTTGGCGCTGGAGCGGGGACGGGGACGGTCGGCGCCGGCGCTTCCTGCGGCGCGGGCTCGGTCGTCAGCGGGGCAAGCGGGTCGCCGCTCTGCGCCAGCGCAGGGGACGCCGCCCACACCGCCGCGGTCGCCAGCCAGAAAGCCCTCACGCCTCATCCTCCATCAGCAGCAGCAGGTCGCGCCACGCCAGCGCCTTGTTCGACGGTTGTTGCATCAAAAAGCGTGGATGAAAGGTAACCACCGTGCGCACCCCCTCGACCTTGGTGGCGTGGCCGCGCGCGGCGGGCAGCGGCTTGCCGAGCAGGGCGCGGGCCGGGGCGTCGCCGAGCAGCAGCAGCCGCTGCGGCCGCGCCAGCGCGATGTGCCGCCGCGCGATCTCGGCGCATTCGGCCAGTTCGCTCGCGCCGAGCTTCGCGCCCGGCGCGTGGAAGCAGGCGAGCGAGGCGCAATAGGCGTCGTCGGCGGCAATCCCGATCGCCGCCAGCATCCGCGTCACCAGCGCCCACGCCTCGCCGCCGATCGGGCGCCCGGCGGCGGCATCGTCGGGGCCCGGCATTTCGGCGATCAGCATCAACGGCGCGCCCTCGGCGCCGTGGGGCAGGATGCGCTTGGCCCCCGCGCCCGCCAGCGGCAGCGCGGCCGATGACGTCAGCCAGTCGCGGAACAAATCGAGCGTGTCGGGCAGCGGCTCGGCATCGCGGACAGGCGGCGCAATCGCCTCGGCGACTGCCGCGACCGGCGCCGGCGTGGGCTTGAGCCAGTCGCGCGGGGCCTCCTGGACGGCGGCGTCGACCCCGGCCTCGAGCCACCAGCCGAGCGCGCTCGCCGCCTCAGCCGTGCTGAAGTGATTGCTGTCCCCGCCCATCGCCGCCACCCTCGTGGCCATTGACGGCGCGGTCAAGGAATTGGCAGGGCTGTCGCGGGCGAGGCGCCTTGGCGGCGCGACGAAAGGATCGTGATGAGCGAGCGCGAGTCGATGCAGTACGATGTGGTCGTCGTCGGCGGCGGCCCGGCCGGGCTCAGCGCCGCGATCCGCCTCAAGCATTTGGCCGCCGAGAAGGGCCGCGAGGTGTCGGTGTGCGTGCTCGAGAAAGGCGGCGAGATCGGCGCCCACATCCTGTCCGGCGCGGTGATCGACCCCAAGGCGCTCGATGAGCTGATCCCCGAGTGGAAGGACAAGGGCTCGCCGCTGACCGTTCCGGTGACCGAGAACATCCACTGGGTGCTGTCGGCCAGGAAGAAATGGCGGATGCCCGAATGGCTGATGCCGCCGTTCATGCACAACAAGGGCACATATACCGCCAGCCTCGGCAATTTCTGCCGCTGGCTCGCGGGGCAGGCCGAAGAGCTCGGGGTCGAGATCTTCCCCGGCTTCGCGGCCGCCGAAATCCTGTTCCACGACGACGGCTCGGTGAAGGGCGTGGCGACCGGTGACATGGGGGTCGCGCGCGACGGCAGCCACCGCGCCGACTACCAGCCGGGGATGGAGCTGCATGCCCGCTACACCTTCTTCGCGGAGGGCGCGCGCGGCCATCTGACCAAGCGGCTGAGCGAAATCTTCAAACTGCGCGAGGATAGCGGGCCGCAGGTTTATGGCCTCGGCGTCAAGGAGTTGTGGGACGTCCCTGCCGACAAGCATAAGCCTGGGCGAGTGATTCACAGCCAGGGCTGGCCGCTCGACGAAGCGTGGGGCGGCGGCTTCCTCTACCACCAGGACAACGGCCAGGTCGCCTTGGGCTTCGTCGTCGCGCTCGATTACGACAATCCCTATCTCTCGCCGTTCGAGGAAATGCAGCGGTGGAAGACCCACCCCGCGATCCGCGCCGAGATCGAGGGCGGCAAGCGGGTGTCGTACGGCGCCCGAGCGATCAACGAGGGCGGCTACCAGGCGATTCCCAAATTGGTGTTCCCCGGCGGCGCGCTGATCGGGTGCTCGGCGGGGTTCGTCAACGTGCCGCGGATCAAGGGCACCCACACCGCGATGAAATCGGCGATGCTGGCGGCCGAAGCGGCGTTCGACGCGCTCGGCGGCGACACCCCCGCGCCGGTGCTCGACGCCTATCCGGCTGCCCTCCACAAAAGCTGGATCGTCAAGGAACTGAAGACCGTGCGCAACGCCCAGCCGGCGGTGGCGCGGTGGGGCGGCATCGTCGGCACGCTCTACGCCGGGCTCGACATGTGGCTCGGCCAATTGGGCATCGGCGTGCCGTGGACGCTCAAGCACCACGCCGACCACACGCGCTTGAAGCGCAAGGACGCGGTGCGGCCGATCGCCTACCCCAAGCCCGACGGCGTGCTGACCTTCGACCGCCTGTCGTCGGTGTTCATCTCCAACACCAACCACGCCGAGGACCAGCCGGTTCACCTGACGCTCAAGGACGCCGACATACCGACCGTCATCAACCTCGCCGAATATGACGGCCCCGAGCAGCGTTATTGCCCGGCCGGCGTTTATGAGTTCGTCGAGGGGACTGAAGGCGTCCCGCGGCTGCAGATCAATGCGCAGAACTGCGTCCACTGCAAGACGTGCGACATCAAGGACCCGACCCAGAACATCAATTGGGTCGTGCCCGAAGGCGGCGGAGGACCGAATTATCCCAACATGTAAGCGCCTTGGTCTGACGGTTTCGGTAGCGGCGGCAGCGTTGCTCGCGGCCATGCCCGCGGGCGCGCGCACCCAACTCCCCGGCGAGGCCAACCAGACCTATGTCGTCGCCCGCGCCGCGTCGCTCGGCGGCGATCATGCCCGCTCGGCGCAACTGTTCGCCGCGCTGGCCGAGGCCGACCCCGCCGACCGCCGCATCGCCCGCCGCGCCGCGGCGGAGGCGATCAGCGCCGGCAATATCGCGCTTGCGCTGCGCTTGGCGCGGCGGCTGCCGCCCGACCAGCTCGGCATCGACGCCCGCCTGCTGCTGGTCGCCGACGAATTGCGCGCCAAGCGCACCAACCGCATCGCCGGATTGCTGTCGGGCGGGGCCAATGACGCCGAGGCGAGCCTCGAATCGATCGAATTGCTGGTCAAATCATGGGACGCCGCCGAGCGCGGCGATGCCACCACCGCGCTCGACACCATCGCCACCATCCCCGTCGCCAGCCTGATCGGCCCGTTCGTCAACGAGCAGCGCACCTTGCTGCTGCTCAGGCTCAAGCGCACCGCCGACGCCGAGCCCTATGCGCGGCGCGCGCTGGCCGCGGCGGGCGGCCGCGACCACCGCCTGCGCATGGCGTTCGCCGACGGGTTTGCCGCTGCCGGCGACCGCCCGCGCGCGCTCGAGATGATCGACGGGCTCGGCACCGAGGTCGGCCGCGCCCGCCGCCGCCTCGCCGAGGGGCGCTCCAGCGGGCTCGTCATCGACACCACCGCCAAGGCCTTTTCCGAGCTGCTGCTGGGCGTCGCCATCGACCTCAACCGCAACAACAGCCGCAATCTGCCGATCGCGCTCGCCCAGGTCGCGCGCCATGCCGCGCCCGACAACGCCTCGGCGGCGGTGCTGCTCGGGGTGCTGCTCGAGAACGCCGGGCGGGTCGACGAAGCGCTCGCGGTGCTGCGCTCGGTGCCCGACGGCAACGGCCTCGCCGCGCAGGCCCGCGATGCCGAGGCGCGCGCGCTGGCCGACGCCGACCGCCGCGACGAGGCGCTGCGGCTGGCGTGGGCCGAGGCCCACCGCCCGAATGCCGACGTCAGCGACTTCGCCCGGCTCGGCGACGCGTTCAACGCGCTCAAGCGCTATCCCGAGGCGGCGACCGCCTACGGCCAGGCGCTCGCGCGCACCGAGGCCGACCGCCCGCAGCAACGCTGGCCGCTGCTGCTGCTCCAGGCCAGCGCGCTCGAATCGGCCGACCGCTGGCCCGAGGCGCGCCGCACGCTGGAGGCGGCGCTGGTGCTCGCCCCCGAGCAGCCGCTGATCCTCAACTTCCTCGGCTACGCCAAATTGGAGCGCGGCGAGGACCTCGACGACGCCGAGGCGATGATCCGCAAGGCCAGCGACATCGCCCCCGACGACGCCTCGATCACCGACTCGCTGGGCTGGGCGCAGTTCAAGCGCGGCCGCGTTTCGGAAGCGATCGAGACCCTCCAGCGCGCTGCTTTGGCCGATCCCAGCCAGGCCGAGATCCACGAGCATCTCGGCGATGTACTGTTCACCGCGGGGCGCAAGTTCGAGGCGCGCTTCGCGTGGCAGGCCGGGCTGATCGGCGCCGAGGACGAGATCGCGGCGCGGCTCAAAGCCAAGCTCGAGACGGGACTGACCGCGGCCAGCGCGGCGCCTTGACCGCCCAACGCGAAGCCGCCCCGGCCAAGCTCAATCTCGCGCTCCACGTCCGCGGCAAGCTGCCCGACGGCCGCCACCGCATCGAGACCATTTTTGCCTTTTGCGAGGACGGCGACGAGCTGACCGCCGAGCCCGCGGAGGACGTGTCGCTGGCGCTGTCGGGGCCGTTCGCGGGCGGCCTCGGCGAGGATAATCTGGTGCTCAAGGCGGCGCGCGCCTTGCAACTTGCAGCGGCGGTCATGGCCGGTGCCGCGCTGAGCCTCGACAAGCGCCTGCCGGTCGCCTCGGGGGTCGGCGGCGGCTCGGCCGACGCCGCCGCCGCGCTGCGCCTGCTGACGCGGCTGTGGGACATCGATGCGGCCCATGCTGAGCAGGTCGCGCCGACGCTCGGCTCGGACGTCCCCGCCTGCCTCGCCGCGCTTCCCGCGCGCGGCGATGGGGCAGGGGACCAGCTGACGCCGATCGACATTCTTGGCCTCGGGGGCACGCCGGTGCTGCTGGTCAACCCGCGCCTGCCCCTCTCGACCGCAGCGGTGTTCGCGCGCTGGGACGGCGTCGACCGCGGCCCGCTCGCCGGTTGGCGCGATGGCCGCAACGACCTCGAAGCCCCCGCCACCGCGCTGGTGCCCGAGATCGCCGACATGCTCGCCTGGCTCCGCGACCAGCCCGATGCGACCTTCGTCCGCATGTCGGGCAGCGGCGCGACCTGCTTCGCCTTGTTCGACAATATTGCCCAACGCGACGCCGCCGCGGCAGCGGTTCCGACGGCATGGTGGCACTTGGCGACCCGCCTGCGCTAGAAGCGCCTATGCGAGCCATCCTCACCGCCGCCGAGATGCGCGCCGCCGAGCAAGCGGCGATCGACGCCGGGACCCCGGTCGAGACGCTGATGGAGCGCGCCGGCGCCGCGCTGGCGGAGGCCGCGCTGCGCTTCGCCGGGCCGACGCCGACATTGATCCTCGCCGGGCCGGGCAACAACGGCGGCGACGGTTATGTCGGGGCGCGGCACCTGGCGGAGCGCGGGATCGCGGTGCGCGTGGCGGCGCTGGCCGATCCGGCGATCAAGGCCGCCAAATGGGCGCGCCAGCAATGGAGCGGCGAGGTTGAACCGCTCGGCGAGGGCACCGCACCCGCGCCCTTGCTGATCGACTGCCTGTTCGGCACCGGCCTCAAGCGCGCGCTCGAACCAGCTGCGCAACAACAACTTTCGAGATTATCCGCAGCCGCGCTGGTGCGCGTCGCCTGCGACCTGCCGAGCGGCGTCGAGAGCGACAGCGGCGCGCTGCTCGGCACGGTGCCGGCGTTCGACCTCACCGTCACTTTCGGCGCGCTCAAGCCCGCCCACCGCCTCGCCCCCGCGCTGCACCGCATGGGCCGCGTGGTGCTCGCCGACATCGGCATCGCCGCCACCTCGGCGTGGTCCGAAATCGCCCCGCCCAAGCTCCCCCCGCTCGACCCCGCCGGCCACAAATTCACCCGCGGGCTGGTCCATTGCCTCGCCGGAGCAATGCCCGGGGCAATCGCGCTCGCCGCCACCGCCGCCGCGCGCGCCGGCGCCGGCTACGTCCGCGTCAGCACCTCGCGCGCGATCGACAATCTCCCTGCCGCGGTAGTCCAGACCGACACCGCCGAGATCAACGATCCGCGCATCGGCTGCCTGCTGGTCGGCCCCGGCATGGGCGACATCCCGCAATTGCTAACCCTCGCGCTGACCAGCAAGGCGCCCAAGGTGCTCGACGCCGACGCCATCGGCCAGGTCGGCGAGCCCGAGCGCCTTAAAGGGCAGGACGCCATCCTCACCCCCCACGAAGGCGAATTTTTTGGACTTTTCGGCGAACTGGCGGGCAGCAAGGCGGATCGGGCGCTCGAGGCCGCGCGGCAATCGGGCGCGATCATCGTCTACAAAGGCCCCGACACCCTCGTCGCGTCCCCCGACGGCCGCCTCGGCTTCGCCCCGCCGGCCCCCGCGTGGCTCGCCACCGCGGGCAGCGGCGACGTCCTCGCCGGGATGATCGCCGCTTTGCGCGCGCGCGGCATGGCGCCGTTCGAGGCCTCCTGTGCCGCCGTCTGGCTCCACGGCCGCGCCGCCGAGCTGGCGGGGCCGGGAATGATCGCCGACGACCTCGCCGCCGCGATCCCCCGCGCCATCGCGTTGCTGTGAGCGCCGAACCGATCGTCCGCATCGCCGCGCGCGGCGACGGAGTCACGGCGAGCGGCCGCCACGCCGCCTTTGCGGTTCCCGGCGATTTGCTGCACGACGACGACCGCGTCGAGCCCGGCGCGCACCACCAACCGCCGCCATGCCGCCATTTTCCCGAATGCGGCGGCTGCCAGCTCCAGCACGCCGACGATGTCGCGTATCGCGACTATCTCGTCGCACGCGTCGCCGGCGCGCTCGCCCAGCACGACCTTACGACCGACATCCGCGCGCCCCATCTCTCCCCCCCGCGCAGCCGCCGCCGCGCCAGCCTGCGCGCCACCCGCGGCGGCTCCAGCGCGCTGATCGGCTTCAACGCCGCCAAGTCGCACCGCATCGTCGACATGCGCGAATGCCACATCCTCCGCCCCGAGATTTTCTTACTTGTCGCTCCGCTGCGCACCCTGCTCGCCAGCCTGCTCCCGCCGCGCCGCATGGCCGAGGTGCAATTGACCCTCGCCGACCAGGGCCCCGACATCCTCCTCAAGGGCGTCGAGCCCGAGGGCTTGGCGGCGATCGAGGCGATTACTGCCTTTTGCGAGCGTCATAGGCTCGCGCGCCTTAGCCTCGACCAGGGACTTGGGCCCGAAACCTTCTACGAGCCCGAGCCGGCGACAGTCACATTGGCCGGAACCCCGGTAACCGTCCCGCCCGGCGCCTTCCTCCAGGCGACCGCCGACGGCGAGGCGGCGCTAACCGCCGCGATGCGCGAGGCGGTGGGGGAGGGGCTGCGCACCGCCGACCTGTTCGCCGGGCTCGGCACCTTCGCGTTGGCGCTGCCGGGGCAAGTCTACGCCGCCGAGGCCGCGCGCGATGCCGTGTTGGCGCTGAAAGCCGCCGCGCCCGCCATCGCGGTCGAGCACCGCGACCTTTACCGCCGCCCGCTCGACGCCAGCGAATTAGGAAAATTCGACGCCGTGGTGCTCGATCCACCCCGTGCCGGCGCCGCCGAGCAGGTCGCGCAAATCGCCGCGTCTCCAGGGGGCCGCGTCGGCTATGTCAGCTGCAACCCGGCGACCTTCGCGCGCGACGCCAGAACGCTCGCCGACGGCGGCTTCACGCTCGCCTGGGTCCAGCCGGTCGGCCAGTTCCGCTGGTCGACCCATGTCGAACTCGCCGCCGCGTTCAGGCGCTAGATCAGCCCGCAATCGCGCGCGATCTTGAGCGCGGCGTGGAGCGTCAGCCCGATCAGGCACAGCGAGGCGAGCAGGAAGATCGAAAAGCGGATGGGGACGACGTTGACCGTGCCCTGGACCAGGCTGTGGACCACCCGAAGACCGACATAGCCCCACGCGAGATAGTAATTGATGCCGCCGCCGAAATCCATCAGCGCGAGGCTCAGCGCGACCGCATAGAAGATCGTCGGCTGCTCCATCAAATGGCTGTAATTGTGCGACTTCCACTGCGCCCGCGGCTCGGCGCGGCCCTCCAGGTCGACCCCGCGCGAGCCCGGCGGGATATTGCCGAAGGTGACCCCGAGGCGGCGAAATTCGCCCATCCGCGCGACCACCATCCACAGCATGACGAGCAGCGTCCACGCCACCAGCGCGACGACCGGCGCGAGAATTGGGCTGTAGTTCATGATTGCATCTCCCCCTCAGGACGAGGGGAGTGTGCGGCAAACCTCTCCGTCATTCCAGCGAAAGCTGGAATCGATGAACACGGCGGTGTCCAACATGGCCAGTGCGCTGTTCATCGATCCCGGATCACGTCCGGGATGACGACCTTCAATCGAACAGCTTGGCGAAGCGCCTCTTCTCGCGGGTTTTCCACGCGCCGCGGTGCCACGCGTCGCTGGCCAGCAGCGGCAGCACCGAGGTCGCCTCGGCGAACACCATCTGCTCCAAGGCGGTCGACACCTTGCCCCACGACGCCGCCTCCTGCAGCGTCGATGACGAGCACGCCCCGTCGCGCACGTCGGCGACGGTGATCTGCACCGCATATTTGTGCACCTCGACGTCGGGAGGGCCGAGGATCTCGGCGCAAACGACGGTGTCCTGCGCGAAATTCTTGGGCACCCCGCCGCCGATCATCAGCAGCCCGGTAGTCCCGGCCTTGATCTTGATGTCGGTCAGCTCGCGGAAGTCGGCGATCGAATCCATCGTCATGTAATGCCCGCCGCGCTTCATCGCATCGACCTGGTGCTTGACCAGCCCGAACCCCG
>NZ_JANPKO010000145.1:0-29853 GCF_031426035.1 Sphingomonas sp.
GGTTTTCCTCGCCGACGAGCTGGTCCTTGGGCACCTTCACATCGTCGAAAAAGGTCGCGCAAAACGGCGAGTAGCCGCTGATCAAAAGGATCGGCTTGGTCGTCACCCCCGGGCTGGCCATGTCGAACAACAGGAAGCTGATCCCCTTGTGTTTGGACTCGCTGGAGGTCCGCACGAGACAAAAGATCCAGTCCGCCTCGTCGGCGTAGCTGGTCCACACCTTCTGCCCGTTGACCAGATAATGGTCTCCGCGGTCTTCCGCTTTGGTCTGCAAGCCCGCCAAATCCGACCCCGCGCCGGGCTCCGAATAGCCCTGGCACCAGCGGATTTCCCCGCGCGCGATCTCGGGCAAATATTTCTTTTTCTGCGCTTCGCTGCCGAACTTGAGCAGCGCCGGCCCAAGCATCGAAATCCCGAAGCTGGTCAGCGGCGGCCGCGCCCCGATCGCCGCCATTTCCTGCTTCAGGACCTTGGCCTCGGCTGGCGACAGCCCGCCGCCGCCATAGTCGCTCGGCCAGTCGGGCACGGTCCACCCGCGCCCCCCCATCGCGTCGAGCCATTGCTTCTGCGCCGGCGACTGGAAGGTGAAATTGCGCCCGCCCCAGCAGGCGTCTTTCTCGGACTTCATCGGGACGCGCATTTCGGGCGGGCAATTGGCCTCGAGCCAGGCCCGCGTTTCGCTCCGGAATGTCTCGAGATCGGCCATGCTACTTGCCCTTCGCCAGTCACCGTCCTAGCCGGTTTTAGAACGCTACCGAGCGGGCATTGCAAGCGAAGGGATGCGCGTTGGACTTTGACCTTACGGAACGGCAGGCTTTTTTCCGCGATAAAGTGCGCGAGTTCATCGATGCGCACATCCGTCCCCGAGTCGCCGACTATTACCGGGAGATCGCGGCTGGCGACCGATGGCAGCCGCTCAGGCTGATCGAGGACTTGAAGCCAACCGCCCGCGGCGCCGGCCTGTGGAACCTGTTCATGCCGCCGGGCGGCGCGCTCCAGCATGTCGACGAGAGCTTTGCCTTCGAGGGCGAGCAATTGACCAACCTCGAGTACGCTTTGTGCGCCGAGGAGATGGGCCGCATCCTGTGGTCGGCCGAAGTGTTCAACTGCTCGGCGCCCGACACCGGCAACATGGAAGTGCTCCACCGCTACGGGACGCGGGAGCAGAAGGAGCAGTGGCTGGCGCCGCTGATGCGCGGCGAAATCCGCTCGGCGTTCCTGATGACCGAGCCCGGCGTCGCCTCGTCCGACGCAACCAACATCGCCTGCCGCATCGTCCGCGACGGCGACGATTATGTCATCAACGGCAAGAAATGGTGGTCGTCGGGCGCCGGGGACCCGCGCTGCAAGGTCGCCATCCTGATGGGCAAGACCGACACCGAGGCGCGCAAGCACGCCCAGCAGTCGATGATCCTCGTCCCGCTCGACGCGCCCGGAATCACAGTCGAGCGCGCGCTGACCGTCTACGGTTATGACGACGCGCCCCACGGCCACATGGAAATCGCGCTCAAGGACGTCCGCGTTCCCGCGTCCAATTTGCTGCTCGGAGAGGGCAGGGGGTTCGAGATCGCGCAAGGCCGCCTCGGCCCCGGCCGCATCCACCATTGCATGCGCACCATCGGCGCCGCCGAGGAAGCGCTCGGGCTGATGTGCCGCCGCCTGCAGAGCCGCACCGCATTTGGAAAACGCCTCGCCGAGCACAGCGTGTGGGAGCAGCGTGTCGCCGAGGCGCGGATCGAGATCGACGCCACGCGGCTCCTGTGCCTGCTCGCCGCCGACCGCATGGACAAGGCCGGCAACAAGGCGGCCAAGGCCGAGATCGCGATGATCAAGGTCAAGGCCCCCAACATGGCGCTAAGGATCATCGACGACGCGATCCAGGCCCATGGCGGCGCCGGGGTAAGCCAGGATTTCCCGCTCGCCGCCTCGTGGGCCGGAATCCGCACCCTGCGCCTCGCCGACGGCCCCGACGAAGTCCACAACCGCAGCATCGCGCTGATGGAGTACGCGAAACATGCGCCCGTCGGCTGAAACCCACCAAAATCCGTTCCTCCCGAGCGTAGTCGAGGGACTATGCCGAGCGCAGCCGAGGCTTCTCGCTCACGCTCGAACGCAGTTCTCGACTTCGCTCGAACCGAACGGGTCTGGAGTGACGGAATGACCCCCTTGTTCGACCTCACCGACAAAGTCGCGATCGTCACCGGCTCGTCGCGCGGGATCGGCAAGGCAATCGCCGAAGCGCTCGCCGACCACGGCGCCAAGGTCGTCATCTCGAGCCGCAAGCAGGACGCCTGCGAGGAGGTCGCCGCCGCGCTCAACGCCAAGCACGGCGAAGGCCGCGCCATCGCGATTGCCGCCAGCATCTCGGACAAATCCGCGCTCGAAAACCTCGTCGCCAAATCCCTCGAAGCATTCGGCCGCATCGACGTGCTCGTCTGCAACGCCGCGTCCAACCCATACTATGGCCCGATGGCAGGCATCACCGACGACCAGTTCCGCAAAATCCTCGACAATACCGTCATCGCCAACCATTGGCTGGTCCAGCTCGCCGCGCCGCAGATGCTCGAGCGCGGCGAGGGCTCGATCGTCATCGTCTCGTCGATCGGCGGCCTCACCAGCTCGACCATGATCGGCGCCTACAACATCTCCAAGGCCGCCGACTTCCAGCTCGCGCGCAACCTCGCCGCCGAATTCGGCCCCAAGGGCGTGCGCGTAAACTGCATCGCGCCGGGCCTCGTCCGCACCGATTTTGCCAAGGCTCTGTGGGAGAATCCCGACACGCTCAAAGCGGTGACCAAGACCACCCCCCTCCGCCGCATCGGCGAGCCGCACGAGATCGCCGGCGCCGCGGTCTTCCTCGCCGCGCCGGCCTCCGCATTCATGACCGGCCAGGCGATCATCGTCGACGGCGGCAGCACCATCGGCGTCGGGCTGTGACCGGCCGCCTCGCGGGAAAAATCGCGATCGTCACCGGCGCCGGCTCGGGGATCGGCAAGGCCAGCGCGGCCCTGTTCCGCGACGAAGGCGCGACCGTCGTCGGCGCCGACATCAAGGGCGCCGACGTGACCTGCGACGCCGGCGACGAAGCGCAGGTGGCCGCGCTCATCGCCAACACCGTCGCCGACCACGGCGGCCTCGACATCGTCTTCGCCAACGCCGGCATCTCGGGCGGCCTCGACAGCGTCCTCGACGCCACCGTCGCCGAATGGAGCGAGGTCCTGCGCGTCAACCTCATCGGCCCGTTCCTCGCCATCAAGCACGCCGCGCCGCATTTGAAAGCGCGCGGCGGCGGCTCGATCGTGTGCACCGCGTCGGTCGCGGGCCTGCGCTCGGGCGCCGGCCCTGCGGCTTACTCGGCATCGAAAGCGGGCGTCATCAATCTGGTCAAAGTCGCCGCGCAGCAGCTGTCGGGCTCCAACGTCCGCGTTAACGCGATCTGCCCCGGCCTCATAGAAACCGGCATGACCACGATGGTCTACGACCACGCTCGCGCCAAGGGCGTCGAAGACAAGATCGGCCACCTCAATCCGCTGCGCCGCGGCGGCATCCCCGCCGAAATCGCCGCCGCAGCGCTGTTCCTCGCCTCCGACGAATCCAGCTACGTCAACGGCGAAGCCCTCGTCGTCGACGGCGGCCTCGCTTCCAGCCACCCCTTCAACCGCCAAACCTACGGACGGACCGCGCTATGATGCTTCGATCCGCGGTTCGGCAGGCTCACCGCTACTCAGCATGAGCGGTTGTGTAGTTTTCCGCTCATCCTGAGTAGGGGCTGAGCGAAGTCGAAGACCCGTATCGAAGGACAAGCCATGACCACCTCGCCCATCTCCACCCGCAAGCATGGCGACGTGCTGATCGTCACCTCCAACAACCCGCCGGTCAACGCGCTCGGCGCCGCGGTGCGGCAGGGCCTGGTCGCGGCGATCGAGCAGGCCGAAGCCGACGACAGCGTCAAAGCAATCGTCATCGCGTGCGAGGGCCAGACCTTCTTCGCCGGCGCGGACATCACCGAGTTCGGCAAGCCCCCCGTCATGCCGTGGCTCCCCTCGGTGGTCGACACCATCGAGAACAGCTCCAAACCGGTGGTCGCCGCGATCCACGGCACCGCGCTCGGCGGAGGCCTCGAGATCGCGCTCGGCTGCCACTACCGCGTCGCCGTCCCCTCGGCCAAGCTCGGCGTCCCCGAGGTCAAATTGGGCCTGCTCCCCGGCGCCGGCGGCACCCAGCGCCTGCCCCGTGTCGCCGGGGTCGAGCGCGCGCTCGAAATGTGCACCAGCGGCGCCCCGATCGGTGCCAAGCAGGCGCATGACGCCGGCCTCGTCGACCGCCTCGTCGAGGGCGAATTGGTGCCCCACGCGGTCGCCTTCGCCGAGGAAGTGCGCGACATCCGCCCGCTCCCCAAATCGTCCGAGCGCGACGACAAAATCGCCGAGGCCCGCACAAACCCCGCTTTGTTCGACGATTTCCGCAAGGCCAATGCGCGCCGCCTGCGCGGCTTCGAAGCACCCGAGGCCAACATTAAGGCGGTCGAGGCGGCGGTCGCCAAGCCCTATGCCGAGGGCGTCATCGAAGAGCGCAAATTGTTCATGGAGCTGATGAGCGGAACCCAGGCCAAGGCGCAGCAATATTTCTTCTTCGCCGAGCGCAAGGCGGCCAAGATCGACGGCCTCCCCGACGGCACGCAGCCGCGCGAAATCCGCAAGGTCGGCGTGCTCGGCGCCGGCACCATGGGCGGCGGCATCTCGATGAATTTCCTGAGTGCCGGAATCCCCGTCACCATCGTCGAAACCAGCCAGGAAGCGCTCGACCGCGGCACCGGGGTGATGCGCAAGAATTACGAGGCCAGCGCGGCCAAGGGCAAGCTCAAGCCCGAGCAGGTCGAGCAAGCGATGGGGCTGCTGTCGCCCACCCTCGATTTCAACGCGCTCGCCGATTGCGACCTGATCATCGAGGCGGTGTTCGAGCAGATGGACATCAAGAAGGACATCTTCGGGCGCCTCGACGCGATCGCCAAGCCCGGCGCGATCCTCGCCTCCAACACCTCGTACCTCAACGTCGACGAGATCGCGGCCGCGACCAAACGTCCGCAGGACGTCGTCGGGCTGCACTTCTTCTCGCCCGCCAACATCATGAAATTGCTCGAGGTGGTGCGCGGGGCGAAGACCGCGCCCGACGTGCTCTTGACCGCGATGCAGATCGCCAAGCGCATCCGCAAGGTCGCGGTGGTCGCCGGCGTGTGCCACGGCTTCATCGGCAACCGCATGCTGATGCCGCGCCAGGTCGAGGCGACCAAATTGCTGCTGGAGGGCGCCACGCCCGAGCAGATCGACAAGGTCCATGTCGCGTTCGGCATGCCGATGGGGCCGTTCCAGATGGCCGACCTCGCCGGGGTCGACATCGGCTGGCATCGCGACCCCAACCGCATCGAGAACATCCGCGACGCGCTCGCCGCCGAAGGCCGCTGGGGCCAGAAAAAGCAGGCCGGCTTCTACGACTACGACGACAAGCGCCGGCCGTCGCCGTCACCGCGCGTCCAGGAAATCATCGACGATTTCCGCGCGAAAGAAGGCGTCGAGAAACGCGACATTTCCGACCAGGAAATCATCGATCGCACGCTCTACACGATGGTCAACGAGGGCGCGAAGATCCTCGAGGAAGGCATGGCCCAGCGCGCCTCCGACATCGACGTGGTGTGGGTCTACGGCTACGGCTGGCCGGTCTACCGCGGCGGCCCGATGTTCTGGGCCGACACCGAGGGCCTCGACAAGATCGTCGAAGGATTGAAGCGCCAAGAAGCGCGCATGGGCAGCGATTTCAGCTTCTCAAAACTGCTCCTCGACAAAGCCGCCGCCGGAGAAAAATTCACCCGCTAACCCCCGCCCCTTCAGGGGCGGGGAGAGACGCGCAGCGGCGAAGGGGCGGGGGAGTCGGGCGAGACCGCGCAGGAGCCTGCTCTGTGAAAACGCACGTCAGCCGAGCACCTCACCCCCCAACCATCGCCCCGCGCAATTTCCCCAACCCGTACGCCAACCGCGACTTCACCGTCCCCACCGGACTCTCCAGCGCCTCGGCGATCTCCGCCAGGGTCATTTCCTCGAGATAATGCAGCCGCACGACAATTGCGCTGGCCGGCGGCAAAGCATCGACCCGATCGATCGCGGCGCGAATCTCCCCCGCGTCGAACGGCTCCTCTACCTCCGGCGCCGCAACCGCGTCCGCCAGCTCCACCTCGGCCCAGCGCGCGTCGACCGCCGACTGGCGCTTCGCCGCCCGCACCGCCTCGCGCGTCGCAATCCGATACGCCCATGCCTTGAACCACCGCGGGTCCCGCAGCGAGCGCAGCCGCCGCGCGATCAGCAGCAGGCTGTTCTGCAGCGCGTCGAGCGCGAGGTCGCGGTCGCGCGCGATGCTCCGCACATGGTGGAACAGCGGGCCCTGTAGATCACGCAGCAGCCGCTCAAGCGCCGCGCGGTCGCCCGACTGCGCCCGCGCCACCCGCAGTACCAGCTCGGCCCGTGCATCGCCGTAGCGCGGCCCCGCGTCACGGCCGCTCATCGCCGTGCGGATCGAGCGCGGCGAGGATGCGTGCCGTCGCGCTCGTGACATGGCCCGCCAGACCGAGCATCCCGAGCATGATGATGAAGTAGCTCAAGATGAAAATCACAAACAACAGCACCTGCGTGCGGTCGCCCCAATCGACCAGCAGGATGCACGCGATCAGCAAGGCGATCTCGAGTAGCGCCGCCGCGCCCGTTACGAAATTGGTCAACCGCCGCCCCGACTCCATCGTGTCGAGCACCCGCCCGCGCGCCGCGTCGAGTGCTGCCTGGTCTTGTGCCATGTCTTTTCTTCCCCTGTGCATCGCCGCCCGGAGCGGCCCGCGAGCCAATCGCTCACACAGCATAGAGGCATCGCCCCGCCAAAAGGTTCGGTCGCGCACATCCTCCCCATGATTTCATGGGGAGGGGGACCAGCGCAGCTGGTGGAGGGGTAACCTTCTACCCACCCGAATGGCGGGATGTATCCGGCAACAACGCCAACATCGCCAACGCCACCGCCGCCACTCCAGCACCCGCAAGAAAAGTCGCCCCCGCGCCATCGCGGTCCCAGATCAGCCCCGCGCCGACGCTCGCCAACAACGTCCCCACCCCGGTCGCGAAATGGAACGCCCCGAAGCTCGTCGCGCGCAATTCGGCGGGCGCGCTGTCGGCGATCATCCGCGCGAAAATCCCCTGCGTCAGCGCCATGTGCGCCCCCCACAGCAGCACGCCGACGCCCAGCACCACCAGCCCCGCCTCCTGCGCCAAAATGACATCGGCGGCGATCAGCAGCGCCATCCCGCCCGCGAGCACCGCCTTGGGGCTGACCCGGTCGCTCAGCGCCCCGGCGGGATAGGCGAGCGCGACAAACCCAAGGTTGAACAGCACCAGCACCAGCGGCGACAGCGCCACCGACACCCCCGCGTCGAGCGCGCGCAAAATCAAAAAACCTTCCGAAAAGCGCGCCAGGGTGAACAGGAAGCCGACCCCGATGATCCGCTTGGTCGCGGCATCGAGCTGGCGAAACCCGGCGAACAACGCCGGCTGCGGCCCCGCCGCATGCGGCCGGTTGCTCTCTTTCAAGGCAAACCACGCCAGCGCGAAGCACAGCAAGGCCGGCACCGCGGCAATCCAGAACACCGCGCGGATGTCGCCCGCGAGCAAAATCATCAGCCCGACCGCGGCGATCGGTGCGATCAGCGCGCCCACGGTGTCGAGCGACTGGCGCAGCCCGAACGCCCGTCCGCGCAGTTCGGGCGGGGTCTCGTCGGCGATCATCCCGTCGCGCGGCGCCCCGCGGATGCCTTTTCCCACGCGGTCGGCGAAGCGCGCGCCCATCACCGCCCATGCGCTCGCCGCGAGCGGGAACAACGGCTTGGACAGTGCCGCCAGCCCGTAGCCGGCAAGGATCCACGGCTTGCGCCGCCGGCTGCGGTCGCTCAAGCGCCCCGAGGCGAGCTTGGCGAACGACGCGGTGCCTTCCGCGGCCCCGTCGATCGCGCCCATCGCCGCCGCCGGCAGCCCCAGCGTGACGGTGATGAACGCCGGCAGCAGCGCGTGATAAATCTCCGAGCTCAGGTCCATCAGCAAGCTGACGAACCCCAGCACCCACACGTTGCGCGGAAGCTTCGCGCGCGGCGGTTTTGCGCCAGGTCGCTGCGCGCGGGGCAGGGGCGGGGCCGGCCGGCTCATGACCTGTGCTAACAACAATGTTGCCATTCAACAATTATTTGCTAGCATCCTGATCCATGTGGGGATCGTCACCTGCGGCCATCGCCGCCCGCTTCACCGCCGTCGCCCAGGCGTTCGTCGCCGACGGCCCGGCGGAGCGCACCGACCGCGCCCGCCGCACTTTGCTCGCCGCGGTCGCCGCCAATGAGCCCGCCACCCTCAACAAGGTCGCCTCGGTAGTCCGCCGCGGCGCCCCCGCGGTCAGCCGCTCGGTCGACGCGCTGGTCCGCGCCGGGCTGATCGAGCGCGCGCCCGATCCCGACAACCGCCGCCGCCTCGCCCTGAAGCTGACCGACGAGGGCCGCGGCGCGCTGAGCGTCGCCCCCAACGCCGGCACCGGGCTCGAGCCGCGCCTCGCGCGCTTGGCCCACAGCGAGCTGCGCGCCGTCGAACGCGCCCTCGAAATCCTCGAACGCGGGCTATAGCCGCCGCGCCGCGCCGCATTGGCGCGCAGCACCACGCCACAAACCGCGCGTCTGCCGTTCACCGCTGCGGCTTGTCGAAAGCCAGTCGATCGTCGCCGGCATTTCGGCCAGCGCGCCAATCAACCGGTGCGCAAGAATGAAGGACGAGCCCCGATGCCAACCCATCTCCCACGGCGCGCGATGCTCGCGATGATCGGGTCCGGCGCGGCGGCCGCCTGTGCGCCGCTCCGGCTGGGGCGTCGCGAGCTCACGCTCGAGGAGGTGATCCGGCGCAACACCCTCGCGCGCGGCGGCGCGGCGGCACTGGATCGGGTGCGCGCGCTCCACATCGACGTCGAGATCGTCGAAGGCGGCCAGACGCTCAACGGCCATTACGCGGCGAACGCCGAGGGCCTGGTGCGGATCGATGTCTATGCCGCCGGCAAGTTGGTCGGTGCCGAAGGCGTCGATTCGAAAGGGGTGTGGATCTGGGGCGGCGAGAAAGTCGGCGCGCAGCCGAGCGTCGCGACCGGCGCCGCCAACGCCTTGACCAACGGCGCGGAGAATCATTTGTTCGGCTGGAATCGCTTCGCCGAGCGCGGCCACAAGCTGGCGCTGATGCCCCCAGCCGTGATCCTCGGGCGCGCACACGCGGTCGTCGAAATTCGCTTCGGCACCGGCCACATCAGTTATTTCTATGTCGACCCGGCGAGCGGACTGGCCGTTCGCCGTCGCGATGAGCGCGCCTATCATCCCGATGTCAGCGCAACCCGGCAGCGGGTCGAGACGCGCTTTACCGAATTCGTCGCCGTCGACGGCGTGACGGCCGCGCATCTCAACATCGACATCGATCTCGCGACCGGCAAGCTGCTGTCGACCAACCGCGTTCTCGCCCGGCGGATCAACCCGGCGCTGCCGTCCGATCATTTCGACCGCGACCGCCGCGCCCCCGCCACCCTGTGAGGCCGCGCCCCGCCGCCTGATCGCCTCACTTCCGCCATGCTGCGTTGCAACAAAGGCGCGATTGGGCTAGGGGCGCGGCTCCCTATTTTCGGACATTCAAATGAATTTGCGCAACGTGGCGATCATCGCCCACGTCGATCATGGCAAGACCACGCTCGTCGACCAATTGTTCCGCCAATCCGGCACCTTCCGCGACAACCAGCGCGTGGAAGAGCGCGCGATGGATTCCAACGACCTCGAGAAAGAGCGCGGCATCACCATCCTCGCCAAATGCACCTCGGTCGAATGGCCCGACGCCGCCGGCACCGTCACCCACATCAACATCGTCGACACGCCGGGTCACGCCGATTTCGGCGGTGAAGTCGAGCGCATTTTGAGCATGGTCGACGGCGTGATCCTCCTCGTCGATGCCGCCGAAGGCCCGATGCCGCAAACCAAGTTCGTCACCGGCAAGGCGCTCGCGCTCGGCCTCAAGCCGATCGTCGTCGTCAACAAGATCGACCGCCCCGACGCCCGCGCCTCCGAAGTCCTCGACGAGGTGTTCGACCTGTTCGTCCTGCTCGACGCCAACGACGAGCAGCTCGATTTCCCCGTGCTCTACGCGTCGGGCCGCAACGGCTATGCCGGGCTCACCCACGACGTCCGCTCGGGCGATTTGACCCCGCTGTTCGAGACCATCGTCAGCCACGTCCCCGCGCCCTCGGCCGACCCCGACGGCCCGTTCAAATTCCTCGTCACCTTGCTCGACCGCGACAATTTCGTCGGCCGCATCCTGACCGGCCTGGTCGCCTCGGGCAGCATCAAGGTCAACGCCCCGATCCACGCGCTCAGCCCCGACGGCAAGATCGTCGAGACCGGCCGCGCGACCAAATTGATGGCCTTCCGCGGGCTCGAGCGGGTCCCCGTCGACGAGGCCCGCGCCGGCGACATCATCTCGATCGCCGGCCTCACCACCGCGACCGTCGCCGACACCATCGCCGACCCCAGCGTGAGCGAGCCGCTCCACGCCCAGCCGATCGACCCGCCGACGCTGTCGATGCGCTTCGCCGTCAACGATTCGCCGATGGCCGGCCGCGAAGGCTCCAAGGTCACCAGCCGCATGATCCGCGACCGCCTCCTGCGCGAAGGCGAATCGAACGTCGCAATCAAGGTCACCGAGGCCGCCGACAAGGACAGCTTCGAAGTCGCCGGCCGCGGCGAGCTCCAGCTCGGCGTCCTGATCGAGATGATGCGCCGCGAAGGCTTCGAATTGGGCATCAGCCGCCCCCGCGTCCTGTTCCGCGAGGAGAACGGCCAGCGCACCGAGCCCTACGAAACCGTCGTGATCGACGTCGACGATGAATATTCCGGCACCGTGGTCGAGAAGATGGCGGCGCGCAAAGCCGAGCTGACCGACATGCGCCCGTCGGGCGGCGGCAAGACCCGCATCACCTTCTCGGCCCCCTCGCGCGGCCTGATCGGCTACCACGGCGAGTTCCTCTCGGACACCCGCGGCACCGGCCTGATGAACCGCCTGTTCGAGCGCTACGGCCCCCACAAGGGCCCGATCGAGGGGCGCAAGAACGGCGTCCTGATCTCCAACGGCTCGGGCGCCGCCAACGCCTATGCGTTGGGCTTCCTCGAGGAGCGCGGCATCCTCATGGTCGCGCCCGGCGACCCGCTCTACGAAGGCATGATCGTCGGCGAGAACGCCAAGACCGACGACCTCGAAGTCAACCCGATGAAAGCCAAGCAACTCACCAACTTCCGCGCCAGCGGCGGGAAGGACGACGCGATCCGCCTAACCCCGCCGAAGCGCCTGACGCTGGAGCAGGCGATTGCGTACATCGATGACGATGAATTGGTGGAGGTGACGCCCGCGTCTATTCGGTTGCGCAAAAGGTATCTCGATCCGCATGAGCGCAAGCGGGCTAATCGAGCGAAGCAGGCCGCTTAGCCGCCGAGCATAAGGCCGCCGACCCCCGGACTCTATCCGGGGGACGCCGGCCTTATGTCGAAGAGACGGCGTGCGCCCGGCCGACCTGCGGCTCCGCCGACAGGATCGACGTCACGGCCGCCCGTGACGGCCCTTTTTCGAACGGTAACAATCGACCACCCCAGGACCTGATCGGGGAAAGCCGTGACGGAATCCGGCGAGGAGGGCGAAGGAGTTAGGGGAGACGTGCTTCCCAAGTGGCGATTAAGAATGTCGCCATTGCACCCGCGAGGTTGACCGCAAGCTCAGCATGCCGCGGCTGGGGCCTCGCGCGGAGCGGTCCCGGGCTGTGCGCATCGCTCAGTTTGTTGCGGAGCGTGCCAAGCGATTCAACAACTGATTGGCAGCTTCCAAGGATTCTCTTGAACACATTCTCCGTGTGTGCGTCCGGCGCCAAATTGAGATTCTCAGCTACCAACCGATAGAGGGCGGGCAGTTCGGCCTTCTCGTCAAAGGGCACCTGCTGCTTCGTAAGTAGCCATTTCATCACATCCTCTAATAGTGTTCGCGCTAGTGTGATCGCACCCTCAGGGTCCGTGGCCCTCCGGTCCAATGCCGATGTCCACCGCTGATGAACGACATCTTTGTCGAATCTGGCCAGCGCGCCTGATATCGCGTCATCTGCCGGACTAGACCTCGAAACAAGTCGATCCAACTCCTCATTTTGGACTTCCGTGGCCAGCTCTCGAGCAACCCGCATGACATCGAGCTCCCCTAACCGCTGTAGCCGCGTGCCGATGTATAACCGCTTGCTACTCATCGCCTCCGAATTTGTACCGGGCGCAAGCCCCTAGACGCTCGCCCAACGTCGGCAAATCATAGGCCTTGTATTGGTCAGCAATGATCTCAGCTATCAGCAGGCGCGCCTTTCGTTCGCGCCTGGGATGAGTCGCTCGAGGAGGGCATCGAACGGGTGCGCGCCGGGGCGCTCGAGCGCGCGATCGGCGGCGCGTTCGTTCCGGTGTTCCGCCGCGGCAAATTGGTCCGCGTCGAGCACCGCCAGTGCGAGCGGCTGGCGATCGCAGTGCTCGCCGGCGAGCATCGCATCGAGGACAGTCAGCGCCGTTCGGCCGCCCAGCGCCGCGATCATTGGGAGGCCTTGCACGACCGCGACCGGCAGCAGGCCGCCGAGCGCGCCGAGGCCGAGGCGGTGTGGGCGCAGCATCAGGCGGTGCTCGATGCCATCGCCGCCGCCGCCGCGGCGCCGCCGCCGCCCCCCAACCCGCGCATCCGCCGCCTGTAGGAAACCCTGCCTTAAAGCCGCAAAAATGGTCGCCGCGTACGGGACATTAGGGGCTTTAAGCCGGTTCCGCCCCGCCGCCCGCGTCCTCTATGCGCGGAGCAGCGCCCCGCGATACAGCGGTTCCTCGAGCGTCCGCCCGGCGCCCAGCGCGACGCAGCTCAACGGGTTGTCGGCGACCCGCACCGGGAGCCCGGTCTCGTCCGCCAGCACGGTGCCGATCTCGCGCAGCAGCGAGCCGCCGCCGGTCATCGTGATGCCCTCGTCGATGACGTCGGCGGCGATCTCGGGCTGGGTGTGCTCCAAGGCGCCGCGGACCAGCTCGACGATCCGGTTGACCGGCTCGCGCAGCGCGTCGGCGACTTGCGCCTGGTTCAAGGTGATTTCGCTCGGCACGCCGCGCCCGACGTCGCGCCCGCGGACGTGCGCCTCGAGCCCGCCGCCGTCCCATGGCGGGCGCGCGGTGCCGATTTCGAGCTTGACCCGCTCCGCGGTGCCCTCGCCGATCAGCAGGTTGAAGTTGCGCCGGACATAAGCGGTGATCGCTTCGTCCATGCGGTCGCCGCCGACCCGCGCCGAGCAGGCGAACGCGAGGCCCTGGAGCGAGATCACGCCGACCTCGGTCGTCCCGCCGCCGATGTCGACCACCATCGAGCCGATCGGGTCGCTGACCGGCAGGCCGGCGCCGATCGCCGCCGCCATCGGCTCCTCGATCAGCGAGACCTTGCCCGCCCCGGCGTTGGTCACCGCGTCGCGGATCGCGCGCCGCTCGACATTGGTCGCGCCGGACGGGATGCAGATCACCACCTTGGGCCCGCGCGAAAAGCGGTTGCTCCCGCCATGCGCCTTGCGGATGAAATGCTTGATCATTTCCTCGGCGACCTCGAGGTCGGCGATCACCCCGTTGCGCAGCGGGCGGATGGTGCGGATGTTGTCGGGCGTCTTGCCCATCATCAATTTGGCGTCGTCGCCGACCGCGCGCACGCGGCGCACCCCGTTGACGGTCTCCATCGCCACCACCGACGGCTCGCTGGCGATGATTCCCAGCCCGCGCACGTAGACCACCGTGTTGGCGGTGCCCAAATCGATCGCGATGTCGCGCGGGGAAAAATTGAACAACGAACGCAAATGCATGTCCTTGGATGGCGCGGCGAAGACCGACTCCGTTACGCCTGTGCCGGTGGCGGCAGCAGCGCCTGCGCGGCGCAACGCCGTGAGGCGTTGTTTTCGGCGGACGAGTCGATGCAATCCTGCCGGGGAGGGCGGTCAGTCGCGCTCGGCAAGCTCCAGAACCTTGGCCCATTCGGCTGCCCGCACCGGCGCCACCGACAGTCGCGACTGGCGGATCAGCTCCATCGCGGCGAGGCTCGGCTCGGCCTTGATCGCGGCCAGCGTGACCGGCGATGGTAAAGCGCGCACCGGCTCGACCCTAACCGACACCCAGGCGCCGTCCCTGGGGTCGGGCGCCGCCGCGCGCACGATGCGCATCACCCCGACCACCGCTTTGTCCGACATGCTGTGGTAGAGGAACGCCTCGTCGCCGGCCTCCATTGCCTTGAGGTGGAGCCGCGCCGCATTATTGCGCACGCCGTCCCATTCGGTGCCGCCGTCGCGCACCAGGTCGGCCCAGCTGTAGCTCGCCGGCTCGGATTTCATCAGCCAATGGGCCACGCTATGCTTCCCCTCGGCGCGTCGACCGCGCTTCCGCCGCCCTCTAGCGAGTCCCGCGAGGGGACAACAGAGGTGCCGTTAACCACTCAAAAACCACGAAATAACTGAACAAATTGAAAGAGTTCCGGATTCCATCCCAGCGTGCGCACGGTTCACCGCTGGGCAGGTGGCGTAACGATTAATATCGACTACCTGCCAATCATCGATTTGATGAGCGAGTGAGCCGCAGGCGCTAAGGCCCGGCTCCGGGCAAGACGGACGATCCCCCTCCCGCACCACTTCGCGGAAACTGCGCTTGAAGCGCGCGGGCACGATCGGCCGCACATGGCAGAGACGAATTTTGATCCGACTTCTGGGTAGCCGCGGCGCGTCTGCGGCGATGGGTTTTCTAATGCTGGTGCTGAGTTCGAGCGAGGCCGCCGCGGCGACCGCACCGTCGATCGCCACGCCGATCGCGGTCGTCGCGCCGGCCTCCGACACGATCAAGCTGCCGGCACCGCAACCGGCATCGGCCCTGGGCATCGCCAATGCGATCCCGACCCCGCTCACCCGCGGCACCACCGCGAGCATCGCGCAACCCTCGATCGCCGCGACGCTGAGCCCGGTCGCGGTGCTCCCCGCGCAATTCCGCCAGACATTGCCGTTGGCCCAGCCACTCCACGCTTTGGTCGAAGCCTACAGCACTGGCCCGGCGCTCGACAGCGAAGCCAATTGCCTCGCCACAGCGGTCTATTTCGAAAGCATGGGCGAGCCCTTGGAAGGCCAGCTCGCGGTCGCCCGCGTGGTCCTCAACCGCGCCGCCTCGGGCCGCTACCCCGCCACCTGGTGCGGCGTGGTCAAGCAGAAGGCGCAATTCTCGTTCGTCCGCGCCGGCCGCTTCCCGCGCGTCGACGCCGGCTGCCAGGCGTGGCGCAAGGCGCAGGCGATCGCCCGCATCGCGATGGCCAACGCCGCCGCCAGCCTGCCCGCCGACGTGCTGTGGTACCACGCCGATTACGTCGCCCCGTCGTGGGGCCGCCGCTTGACCAAGGTGGAAAAGATCGGCGCACATATTTTCTACCGCGCTTAACGCCGTCGTCCCGCCTCGTCGCAGTTACGGCTCGTCGTTAACCGGGCTCCCCGGGGATTCGCAGCGCGCCCGATTCGTCGCACCGTCACCGACGGATTTTCCGTGGGTTTGGGGAGACTCGCCGGTGCTCAAGATCCTGATCGTCGAGGACGACTCGCAGCTCGCGGGGACGCTCAAATACCTCGTCGAGGACAACCCGCGCTATTCGGTGGTCGGCATCGCCGACGACGCCGACAGCGCGGTCGCCGCCGCCGATCGCCACCAGCCCGACCTCGCGTTGGTCGATCTCCACCTCGCCCGCGGCTCGACCGGCTTCTCGGTCGCCGTCCGCCTGCAGGGTTTCGACGTGCCGTGCCTGTTCGTCAGCGGCAAGGCGCCGAGCTTCCCGATGCCCGACCTCGCATTGGGCTGCCTGATGAAGCCGTTCACCGCCGAGGACGTCCACCGCGCGATCGGCCTCGCCGAAGACCGTCTGCGCGGCCGCGAGGCGGTGCGTCCGAGATTGCCCGACAACCTCACCATCTACGAGGCGGAGGACGATCCGGTGACCGATCAGCCCGGCTTCATCCCCTCGCGCCGCTCGCTGCGCACCCGCCTCGAGCATTGGATCGCCGGCACCCAGCACTAACGGTCTACAGCCGCATCATGCCCCGCCGCGCCTCGCGCGTGCCCCAGGTCGTATCGGTGAGCGGCGCGCCGGCATCGAGCAGCGCCTCGTGCCGCCGCTTGATCTCGGCGTTGCGCTGGACGTCCTCGAACCGCTTCAACTCGGCGAAGGCGGGATAAGCGAGAATGCGCGCGACGAATCCCGCGACCCTCGGCCAGCGCGCCGCATCGACCGTGAAATCGGCATAGTCGGCGTTGCGGAAGAAGCTCGCCAGCGCGATGTCGGCGAGGCCGATGTCGCCGAACAAATAGCCGTCGGCCGGCAACTCCCCTTCGAGATAGTCGAGCGCCGCCGGAATATCCTCGCGCAGCACCCGCTCGATGCGCGGCAGGTCGCCCGGCTCGCCCCACACCGCCGGGCGGACGATTTTCTGATAGAACAGGCTCCAGATGAACAGGTCGCCGAGCCGGCTGTCGGCATATTCCTCGAGCCAGCGGGCGCGGGCGCGGGCGGCCGGCGCCACCGGCAGCAGCGGCCGGCCCGGATAGGCCTCGTCGAGATAGGCGCAGATCACCGAGCTGTCGGTCAGCACCACCTCGCTGTCGATCAAGACCGGTATGCGCCGCAGCGGGCTCAGCCGCGCGAATTCGTCGTTGCCGAAAAACGGCGTGATCGGGTCGATGCGGTAGTCGAGCCCCTTGAGCATCAGGCACACCAGCACCTTGCGCACGTAGGGGCTGACGAAGCTTCCGATGACGGTCACAGGCCGGGCCATTGGCCGAGGATGCGCGGAGTGCCGGACGCTGTCGAGTGGCGAGTGCCAGGAAAAGGGTGGGCGGCCCGTGGATGCCCCGCGAGGATTCGAACCTCGATAGACGGAGTCAGAGTCCGTAGTCTTACCGTTAGACGACGGGGCAGCGGCGGGCCTGCGCGGGCGCGGGATAGGAAGCAGCCGGTAGAGTGTCAACGCCAGCGCTCGTCGCCGGTGCCATCTTCCCGCGCTGGCGCGCGCCGCTTTGAGGACGGCTAAGTCCCTCCAAATAGGATCAATACTTAAGCGAAAGGGGGCAATTTTGCCCGACTTAGGCGGCCCGCCGGGGGATTCACCCGGCATGCATCGAAGAGGCTGTCATGAAGAAAAAGATTATCGCCGCGCTCGCTCTGTTCATGGTCGCCGGGCCGGCCATCGCCAACTCGCACTTCCTCCCCGAAGGCAAGGGCAAGGGCACCGGCGAATATGCGCGCAGCATGCTGTGCGACTGGTTCATCTGGGTCCCGATCTGCCACCGCTGATCCGGCCGCCTGCGGCGTGACGGGGTGGGAGCCGGAGCTGGCGGCCCACCCCGCCATGCCGATTGGCCGCACGCGCCTGGCGCGACCTGCCCCGCCACGGCACAACGCCGGCGCCGTGCTTGCCCTGTGCACCGATTCTGTGATTAAACCTGCCTTAAGTCAGCCGTCGGACCCCGGCGGCGCAGGATAAGAACGGGCGTACGCCATGGCGCACAGTGTCGCCAGCGCGCCGGCGCCGCTTGCTCAAGCGGGGCTGGCCTCCGAACAGCCGCCGGGGCGGCACAACACTCATCGCCACACCTACGGCGCGCTTGATCTCGGCACCAACAATTGCCGCCTGCTGATCGCCCGCCCGAGCCCCGGCGGGTTCACCGTGATCGACGCCTTCTCGCGCATCGTCCGCTTGGGCGAGGGGCTGGCTCAACGCGGCCGCCTGGCGCCTGACGCAATGGACCGCGCCGTCGCCGCGCTCGGCGTGTGCGCGGACAAATTGCGCCGCCGCAATGTCTCGCTGTCGCGCGCGGTCGCCACCGAGGCGTGCCGCCGAGCCGCCAACGGCCGCGACTTCGTCGAGCGCGTGCGCGCCGAAACCGGCATCGCGCTCGACATCATCGCGCCCCAGGAAGAAGCGCGTCTGGCGGTGCTCGGCTGCCACAAATTGCTCGAGCCCGGTGACGGCCCGGCGCTGATCTTCGACATCGGCGGCGGCTCGACCGAGCTGGTGCTGGTCGACCAGGACGAGGGCTTGCCGCGCATCCGCGCGTGGTGGAGCGCGCCGTGGGGCGTGGTCTCGCTGACCGAGAGCGAAGGCCGCGAGGCGATCGAGGGTCCGGACCGGGTCAAGGCCTATGCGCGCATGGTCCAGCGCGCGCGCAGCTCATTCGCCTTGTTCGCCGAAACTCTGCCCAGCACTGCCGACGGCATCCGCCTGCTCGGCACCAGCGGCACCGTCACCACGCTCGCCAGCGTCCATCTCGCTTTGCCGTCGTACGACCGCCGCGCGGTGGATGGCCTGCATGTGCCGATCGATGCGATGCGCGCGATCGGCACGATGATTTCGGAAATGGATTACGCCGAGCGCTCCAACCTGCCGTGCATCGGCCCCGACCGCGCCGATTTGGTGGTCGCCGGCTGCGCCATTCTCGAGGCGATCCTCGAAATCTGGCCGGCCGAAAAGCTCGGCGTCGCCGACCGCGGCATCCGCGAGGGGATTTTGCGCTCGCTGATGGCGCGCGACGGCTATGTCTTATGAAGCATATCCGCACCGCCAAGGGGCGCAAGGTTAGCTCGACCCGCTGGCTCGAGCGGCAATTGAACGACCCCTATGTCAAGCGCGCCAAGGCCGACAATTACCGCAGCCGCGCCGCCTATAAACTGCTCGAGCTCGACGAGCGTTTCGGGCTGCTGCGCGGGGTCAAGGCGGTGGTCGACCTCGGCATCGCGCCGGGCGGCTGGAGCCAGGTCGTCCGGCGGACGACGCCCGCCGCCCGCGTCGTCGGCATCGACTTCCTCCCCACCGACCCGATCGACGGCGTGACCATCCTCCAGCTCGACTTCATGGACGAAACCGCTCCGGCCAGATTGCGCGAAGCGCTCGGCGGCCCCGCCGATTTGGTGCTGTCGGACATGGCCGCCAACACCGTCGGCCACCCCCAGACAGATCATTTGCGCACCATGGGTTTGGTCGAGGCAGGCCTCGAGTTCGCCACCGAAATCTTGCGCCCCGGCGGGGCCTTCGTCGCCAAGGTGCTGGCCGGCGGCGCCGACAATAATCTGGTCGCCGAAATGAAGCGACACTTCACCGCGGTGAAGCACGCCAAGCCCCCCGCCAGCCGCAAGGGCTCGAGCGAATGGTACGTCGTCGCGCAGGGTTTCAAGGGACGCACGGACGCGGCCGCGGGCTGAAATTATCCGCCGCCGTCATGGCCGTGCCACATGATTTCTGGTACGGAATTGCCGTCTGCGCGACCGAGTCCGAGGCGTTTGCGGGCGGCTGTAACGGCCCGCGCATCGGTTCCCCTTCACGAGACCCAGCTCCGGCCCTGCCGGCCGGCATCCCCACCGGGAGGGCACCCGATGACGACGATCACAACCACCGACGGCACCGAGATTTTCTACAAGGACTGGGGCCCGCGCGACGCCCAGCCGATCGTGTTCCATCACGGCTGGCCGTTGAGCGCCGACGACTGGGACAACCAGATGCTGTTCTTCTTGGGCGAAGGCTACCGCGTCATCGCCCACGACCGCCGCGGCCACGGCCGTTCGACCCAGACCTCCGACGGCAACGACATGGACACCTACGCCGCCGACGTCGCCGAGCTGGTCGCTTTTCTCGACCTCAAGGACGCCATCCACATCGGCCACTCGACCGGCGGCGGCGAAGTCACGCGCTACGTCGCGCGGCATGGCCAAGGCCGCGTCGCCAAGGCGGTGCTGGTCGACGCCATCCCGCCGGTGATGGTCAAGAAGGACTCCAACCCCGGCGGAACGCCGATCGAGGCCTTCGATGGCCTGCGCAAGGCGCTCGCCGCCAACCGCTCGCAATTCTACATCGACCTGCCGAGCGGGCCGTTCTACGGCTTCAACCGGCCCGGCGCCAAGGTCATCCAGGGCGCGATCGACAATTGGTGGCGGCAGGGGATGATGGGCGGCGCCAAAGGCCAATACGAGTGCATCAAGGTGTTTTCCGAGACCGATTTCACCGAGGACCTCAAGGCGATCGAGGTGCCGGTGCTGGTCATCCACAGCGAGGACGACCAGATCGTGCCGTATGCGGACTCGGCGCCGCTGGCGGTCAAGCTGCTCAGGAACGGCACGCTCAAGACCTACCAGGACTTGCCGCACGGGCTGTGTACGACCCATCCGGACATCGTCAACCCGGACATCCTCGCCTTCCTCCGCGGCGATGTCGCGGCGAACGTCGAGCAACGGTCCGACCAGCCCGCCATGGCGTGAGGTTAAACTGCGGCCCGGCCACGCGCCGGGCCGCACCCACTGCCCGCGGCGCGTCGCCCGCGCCCCCCGCACGCCAGCGCGCCCACGCTCGCTGCAACGCGCCGTAGCGCCGCCGCCGCCGATCGCACTGCGTCCGGCCGGACTCAGGCTCAGAGCTCCCAACTTTCCAGTCCGACGATCGGTCATTGCTTTAGGCAGGTCCGACCAGCGATCTAATATCTTATCGCTTCATTAATCATCTGGGCTTAGTCATACAGAGATATAGTCAATCAATAAGTAAAACTTCTCGCTGAAATGCTCAAGATTGTTTTAATCGACAGATCTCTTGACCAGCAGCAAATATAATCCTCGCAACGACATTTGTCCATTTCGGACAATTCATTTCGCAATTCGCGGGCGATATTTGCTAGCATTTGACCCCTGCCTCCCGAAGGGAGCACCCAATGACACGAGCATTGATGTTCGCCGCTTTGCTGTCGACCAGCCAAAGCGCATTCGCGCAGCAGCGCCCCGACGCCGGCCAGCAGCTGGTGCAAATTCCCGCAATTCCGCCAGTGCAGCGCCGCGAGTTCGACATCCGCGTCGCGCCGCCGCCGGCGACCGCAACCGCGGCCCAGGCGGACAGCGGGCAAACCGTCCGCGTCGATGCCTTGCGGGTGACCGGGCACACGTTGTTTTCCGAGCCCCAATTGCTGGCGGCGGTCGCGTTCGTCCCCGGAACCGCGCTCAGCCTGACGCAATTGCGGGCGATCGCCGCGCAGATCACGCGCTTCTACAACGACCGCGGCTACTTTCTCGCGCAGGCCTATCTGCCGGTCCAGGACATTGCCGCGAACACCGTGACGTTCACCGTCGTCGAAGGCCGCTATGACGGGATCGCCGTCAACAATCAGGCGGGGCTGTCGCGCGGCCTTGCCCGCGGCGCGCTCGCCGGCCTCGCCAGCGGCGACCGGGTCAGCTCGCGCCCGCTCGAGCGCCGCTTGCTCCTGCTGTCCGACATCCCCGGCGTCGAGGTCACGTCGACCCTCAGCCCGGGCGGCGCGGTCGGCAGCTCCGACCTCCTCGTCAATCTCCGGCAGCGCCGGCTGGTGTCGGGGATGGTCGAGGCGGACAATGGCGGCAATCGCTTCACCGGCGCCTATCGCGCAGGCGGCAGCGTCAACTTCAACAACCCGACCGGTCACGGCGACCAGTTGAGCGTGCGCGCGCTGGCCTCGGATTCGGGGCTGGCTTACGGCCGCGCCGCTTATCAAACGCTGCTCGGCGACACGACCATCGGGGTGGCATTCTCGCACATCGAATACACGCTCGGGCGCGAATTCAGGGCGCTCGACGCCGACGGCACGGCCAATGTCGCCACCTTCTTCGCCAGTCACCCCGTGGTCCGCTCGCGCAATACCAACCTCAACCTGCTGGCCGGCGTCGACGCCAAATTCTTCAAGGACCGAGTCGGCGCCGCCTCGACCGTCTCTCGGCGCCGCGCAAAAGTGGCGAACCTGGGGTTGAGCGGCAACCATCGCGACCATTTTGGTGGCGGCGGCTCGACCGTCTTTTCGGTTGGCGCGGCGCTCGGGGATCTCGACATCCGCAGCCCCGCCGACCGCGCTTTCGATCGCCTGACCGCGCGCACCAGCGGCGGCTACGCCAAGTTCCAGGCCGGCGTTGCCCGGCTCCAGCGGCTGACCGAAGACTTGTCGCTGTTCGTGTCCGTGCGCGGCCAGCTGGCGTCCAAGAACCTCGACAGCGCGGAGAAGATGGAGCTCGGCGGCGCCTATGCGGTGCGCGCCTATCCCGAAGGCGAGGGCTATGGCGACGAAGGCTATGTCGCCACCGCCGAGGCGCGCTATCAACTGCTCCGCTTGCTGCCCGTCCCCGGCGATTTCCAGCTGTTCGGCTTTGTCGATGCCGGCGCGGTCAAGTTCGCCAAGAACCCGTGGTTCGCCGGCCCCAACGTCGCCCGCCGCAGTGGCATCGGCGCCGGGATGGGCTGGACCCTGCCCAACAATTTCATGCTGAAAGCGACCTACGCCCACAAGCTGGGCAACCAGCGGGTGACCTCCCAACGCGACCGCGACGGCCGCTTCTGGTTCCAGCTCGCCAAGGTTTTCTAGGGTGCCGGCCGCCGCCCGCGGCCGCGCCCGCTTCCCGCTTCACCCAAAGGAACACCGCATGACCACCGACCGCACCGAGCGCGTCCGCGCGACGACCGAGCGTCGGCCCGCATTGTTCGCGTCAACCGCGATGACTGCTTTCGTTCGCCTGTCGCTATGCGGAATTGCCGGCGCTTTGGCCTTGGCCGCGCCCGCGCAAGCCCAGGACCTGCCCACCGGCGGCGTCGTCAGCGGCGGCCAGGCGACCATCTCTACCAGCCCCTCGACGATGACCATCAACCAGGCCAGCCACAACACCGTAATCAACTGGCAGACCTTCGACATCGCCTCCGGCCACTCGGTCAATTTCGTTCAGCCCAACAGCAGCTCGGTCGCCCTCAACCGCGTGCTCGGGCCCGATCCGTCGTCGATTTTCGGCAATCTCTCGGCCAACGGCCAGGTGTTCCTGGTCAACCCCAACGGCGTGCTGTTCGGCGCCACCGCCAACGTCAATGTCGGCGTGCTGGTCGCCTCGACCCTTAACATCAGCGACGCCGACTTTACCGCCGGCCGCTACCGCTTCTCGGGCGCCAGCCGGGCGTCGGTCGTCAACCGCGGCGCGATCAACGCCGACCGCGGCTACGTCGGCCTGCTCGGCGCCAATGTCGACAACCAGGGGCTGATCCAGGCCAACATGGGCGTGATCGCCTTGGCCGCGGGCACCGCCGTCACGCTGGACGTCGCCGGGGACGGCCTGCTCAGCGTCGCCGTCGATCACGGCGCGGTGGACGCACTGGTCCAGAATGGCGGCCTGTTGCGCGCCAATGGCGGCCAGGTCGTGATGACCGCGCAGGCCGCCGGAGCCCTGCTCAGGACCGTCGTCAACAATAGCGGCGTGATCGAAGCGCAGACGCTCGGCACCCACGCCGGCCGGATCCTGCTGTTGGGCAACATGCACAGCGGCACCGTCAACGTCGCCGGCGTGCTGGATGCCAGCGCCCCGGCCGGGGGCAACGGCGGCTTTATCGAAACCTCGGCAGCCAACGTGAGTGTCGCCGACGGCGTGCGCATCACCGCCGAAGCCCCGCTCGGGACCGCCGGCACCTGGCTGATCGACCCCACCGATTTCATCATCGGGCTCGGCGGCGACATGTCGGGCGCCGAGCTGTCGGCCATCCTCGTCACCACCAATGTCGTCATCAGCACGCTGGCCTCGGCCGGCGACGGCGCCGGCGGCAATGGCGACATCTTCGTCAATGACGCCGTGGCATGGACCGCGTCGGGCAATCCGACCACGCTGACCCTCAACGCCCTGCGCGATGTCGACATCAACGCCGCCATCACCGCCACCAACGGCAATCTCGTGGTGTGCTGCGGCCGCGACGCCAACGTCAATGCGCCGATCACCACCACCAACGGCAGTATCCTGCTCAATGCCGGCCTGGATGTGAACGTGTTCTTCGCGATCACCACCACCGACGGCAACATTGCGCTCTGTGCCGGCCGCAACATCCATATCGACGCCGCGGTGACCTTGACCCGCGGCTCGACAATCCCGGCGGAAAGCCTCGGCTTGCCGGTCGGCCTGACCTTGATCGCCGGCTCGGCCGGGACCGGGCCGGGGGTCGAGGCGGGGACCTTGATCTTCGCCCCGCTCGCCCCGCCGACCACGGTCACAGTGGCGCCGGTGACGATCAACTACAATCCGGTGTCCTACGCCTCGCCGACCGACTTCTCGACCCAGTTCGTGCTCACCGAGGGCGCGTCGCTGACCCAGCGGATGCTGCTCCACCCCAACGGGACCCGCGTTTTCGACGGCTCCACCGCGGCCGTGCTGACGGGCTTCAACACCACCGCCGCCTCGGGCATCCCGAGCGGGGTGAGCCTGGTCGCCGGTCCCGGCGCGAGCGCAACGTTCGACGATGCCGCCGTCGGCAGCGGGGTCGGGATTACCTATGAAGGCTACAGCCTGACCGGCGCCAACGCCGACCAATATGCCCTTGCCGGGTCATGCTGCGTGTCGACCTTCCGCACCACCGGCACGATCACGGCGGTCGTCCCCCCGCCACCGCCACCGCCTCCGCCACCGCCTCCGCCTCCGCCGCCGCCTCCGCCGCCTCCACCGCCGCCTCCGCCTCCGCCGCCTCCGCCGCCGCCGGTCACGCCGCCGCCGGTCACGACGCCGCCGTCGACGATCTGGACTCCGCCGACGATCGGCGTCGTGCCGCCGCTGGTCCCTCCGCAGGAGGTCCCGCTGGTGGTTGTCGATCATCCGGTGGTGCCGCCGGTCGAGCTTGCGCAAGTGCAGCCCGTGCCGGCGCCGCAGCCCGCGCTGGTCCGGGAAGAGGAAGTGCGCCGGGCGCACGTGCGGGTCGAGCGCCCGCGCAAGCAGGCGCGGCATTGATGCCTCTCCGGCTGCCGGCAATCTTCCGCCCCGACCGACTGGTCGTTGCCGCCAGCCTGATGCTGGCGGCGACGGCCGCGCCCGCGCCCGCCGCGTCCGCCGCGCCGGCCGCGCCCGCCGCTCCGGCTGCACCGTCAGCCGAAGTGACCCGGCTGCTCGGCTGGATCACGCAGTCGGGCGACAACCTCGAACTGCCGTTCGTGATCGTCGACAAGGTTCAGGCGAGGGTGTTCGTGTTCAACCGGGACGGCGCGCCCGGCGGCTCGGCGTCGGCTTTGCTGGGCCTCGGCCGCGGCGACAAGTCGCCGGCCGGGATCGGCCTCAAGCGGCTCGCCGACATCCTACCCGCCGAGCGCATCACGCCGGCCGGGCGCTTCATCGCCGCGCTCGGCAACGACCTCGGGCAAGCCGATATCCTGTGGGTCGATTACGACAACGCGATCTCGCTTCACCGCGTAATCGCGGGCAATCCCAAGGACCGCCGCCGCCAACGCCTTGCCTCGGCCTCGACCGACGACAACCGCATCTCCTACGGCTGTATCAACGTCGCGAGCGCATTCTTCGAGACTGTTATCCTGCCTGCTTTCAACAGGACCAACGGGGTGGTCTACATCCTTCCGGAATCGACCTCGATGGAGCAGGTTTTCGGCCTCCCCCTGGCGAGCTGAAGATCGGCTTCAGCCGCGCGCCCGGGCGTCCTCCACGGCTTTCTTGAGCGCGTCGTAGCCGGCGGCGCTGTTGATCACGCGGTCGCCGACGATGAACAGCGGCGTTCCGGTTGCGCCGAGCTTCGAGGCGAGCTCGAAATTGCGCTTGAGCTCGGCCTCGATGGCCGGGTCTGCCGGCGGGGTCGGGGCGATCGCCGCGGCGCGCGCGGCGGCGCCGATCGTCTCCGCGCCCGGGCGCCCGGCCGCAAACAGCGTGTCGTGGAACTGGTTGAAGCGCCCGGCCCGCGACGCCGCCAGCGACACCCGCGCGGCGGCGACGCTGTCCGGGCCGAGGATCGGCAGCTCGCGGAACACCACGCGCAAGCCCTTGTCTTCGTTGATTAATCGCTCGATGTGGGGGAGGCTGGTGCGGCAGTAGGGGCAGGCGTAGTCGAAGAATTCGACCATCACCACATCGGGTTTTGCAGCGCCCTTCCACGACGATCCAAATGGTGTTTCCAGTGCCGCACGATTGGCCGCGAGGGTCGGCTCGTACTGGCGGTCGCGCAGTGCGTCGGCGGCGTCGGCGAGGATTTGCGGGTCGGCAAGCATCCCCGACCGGACGATCCTGCTGCTCAGCCATTGCGGCGCGGCGAATACCAGCAGAGCGGCCGTGATCAGCGCACCGACAATCCCGCCGGCCAGTGCGGGCCACACCACGGACCTCGGCGGAGGAGCCGCGGGCACCCGGTCGTCGTCGGTCATTGCTCGGTGGTGTCCTTGTATCTTTTGTCTTTCTTGAGCTCGGCCAGGGACACCATGGCGATATCCTGGGCGCGGATATGGTCGGGCGTGCCGGCCGGGATGCCCTTCATCGCCGCCCTAGCGCTCGACAATGCGAGCTTGGGCTTGCCCTCGAGATTGCTGCGCTCGGCGGTCGCCAGCATGGCGCGCGGCAAATCGCCTTCGCGGTCGTAGATGATGCCCAGCTGGTACCACGCGAACGGGTTCTGGTTGTCGCGGTTGACCGCCGACTTGAGCATCGCCTTGGCCTCGGGGATCAGGGCCGGCTTCTCGGTCGAGATCAGGGCATGGGCGAGCATCGCCTGGATCAGCGGGTGCTGGTTGGCCGCAGCGACCGATTCGCGCAGCGGCGCGACGGCGTCCGCCGGGCGCCCGGATTCGAGCAGGATCTGGCCCTTGAGCTCAAGGAAGAAGGGGTCGTTCGGCGCCGTCTTGAGCAAGGCGTCGGCCTCGGCCAACGCTTTGTCCGGGTAGGCGCCGAGGTGGTAGGCGTAGGCGCGCGCATAATGCGCCGGCACGCTCTGGTTACTCTCGGGATATTTGATCACCGCCTGCTTGGGATCGACGAAGCCGTAAAGCTTGGCCTTGACCCGCTGGAAGCGCGCTTCGAGCGCGGGGTCGGACGGGCGCTCCCACGCCGGATCCTTCTTGTAGATGTCGGTCAGCGTCGCGATCCGCTCGCGCGAGAGCGGGTGGGTGCGGTCGTAGCTTTCCTTTTCGAATACAGCGATGCGGAACTCCTGGTTCTGCAATTTCTTGAAGAATTCCAGGCTGCCCTTGCCGCTGATCCCGGCCGCCGACAGGTATTTGGCGCCCGCCATGTCGGCCGAGCTCTCCTGCGTCCGGGTGAAAGCGAGGAAACGGCCCATCGCGGCGCGCTGGCCGGCCGCCATGATGCCCATTCCGGCATCGCCGGCACCGGCCGCGATGGCGATCGCCCCGAGCACCATTGTGGCGATGGCGATCCCCGTCGCCTCCTTGGCGCCCTCGTCGATGCGGATGGCGTGGCCGCCGGCCACATGGCCCAGCTCATGGGCGACCACCGCCTGAACCTGGTTGACGTTGTCGGCCGCCGTAATCAGCCCCGACTGCAGATAGACCTTCTGCCCGGTGGCGACGAAGGCGTTGATCTCGGGATCGTTGAGCAGCACCACCTCGACGCTCTTGGGATCGTGGCCGGCGGCCTCGATCAACGGCTTGGCGATATCTCGGAACAATACCTCGGTTTCGCTGTCGCGCAGGACCGACTGGGCGGCCGCGGGCTGCGCGATGGCACATGCCAGCAACACTGCGAGCATGATGCGGCGCATGGCGCGGGAAAGCGGGGAATGCATGCCCCCGCGATCCCACTTGGCTGCTGAACCCGCGATGAAAGCCGCCTCCCTAGCCGAACGTCCGCTGCCACCAGCCGCCACGCCGCGGCTCGTCCGGCTCGTCGCCCGCCGGGTCGTTGTCGGCACTGCGCGGCGCGCTTGCGGTTTCCGCCGCCGGTTCCGCGTCGAGCGCCGCGGCCGCCTTGCGCGAGCGCGGCTTGCGGGCAGGGGCGGTAGCCTCGGCAGCGGCCTCGACCGGCACCGCCTTGACCGCCGCTACCTTGGCCGGGGCCCGCTTGGGCACCGCCGCCGCGGTGGCCTCGGCCGCCTCGATCACGGCGTCGGCCTTGGCGCGCGCCTTGGGCCGGCGACGGGCGCGCGGCTTGGCTTCCTCGGTGAGTTCCGCAGCCGCGACCGGCTCCTCCTCGGCCACCGGGCTGTCGGGCTCGACCGCATCGGGCGCGCCGACCTCCGACGGGTCGCGGGCAGCGCCGGCCTTGCGGCCACCACGGCGGCGGCGGCGCGGCCGCTCGCCGTCCTGCTCCGCGTCACGCTCGGGAGCCTCGGCGATGTCCTCGCGCGGCTCGTCGCTGGATGCCGCGTCCTCCGCCAGCGGCGCCTCGGCGACATTGCCTTCGCCTTCCTCGCGGCGGCTGCGTCCGCGCCCGCCACGGCGGCGGCGGCGGCGGCGGCGAGTGCGTTCGCCATCCTCGCCCAACTCGCCTTCGCGTGGCTCACGCGCCTCGCGCGGCTCACGGGATTCGCGCGGCTCACGGGCTTCGCGCGGCTGGCGCGGCTCGCGCCCCTCGTCGTCCTCGATATCCTCATCGGCGACGTCGATCTCATCTTCGAAATCATCATCGTCATCGACCGGCACCGGCGCCGGCGCCTGCTCCGAGCGCACCGGGCGCGGGCCCGACGCATCGACCGCCATGCGCGCGCCTTCGAAGCTCTCGTCAATGGTGACGTCGACCGACACCCCGTAGCGATGCTCGATCTCGCCCAGCTCGGCGCGCTTCTTGTTGAGCACGTAGATCGCCGCCTCGCGCCCGGCGCGGAGCAGGATCTTGTCGCCGCGGCCGCGCGTCGCTTCATCCTCGATCATGCGCAGCGCGCTGAGGCCGGCCGACGACGCGGTGCGCATCAGCCCGGTGCCTTCGCAATGCGGGCAGGCCTTGGTCGACGCCTCGAGCACTCCGGTGCGCAGGCGCTGACGGCTCATTTCCATCAGCCCGAACGAACTGATGCGGCCGACCTGGATGCGCGCACGGTCGTTCTTGAGCGCGTCCTTCATCGCTTTCTCGACTTTGCGGACATGGCCCGACTGTTCCATGTCGATGAAGTCGATGACGACCAGCCCGGCCATGTCGCGCAGGCGCAGCTGACGGGCGATCTCGGCCGCGGCCTCGAGATTGGTGGCGAACGCGGTCTGCTCGATATTATGCTCGCGCGTCGAGCGGCCCGAGTTGATGTCGATCGAGACCAGGGCCTCGGTCGGGTTGATCACCAAATAACCGCCCGATTTCAGCTGCACCACCGGGTGGTACATCGCCGACAATTGGTCCTCGACCCCGTAACGCTGGAACAATGGCGTGGTCTCGGCATGCAGTTTCACCCGCCGGACGTGGCTCGGCATCAGCAGCTTCATGAATCCGCGCGCGGCCTTGTAGCCTTCCTCGCCCTCGACCAGCACTTCGTCGATCTCGCGGTGATAAAGGTCGCGGATGGCGCGCTTGATGAGGTCGCTGTCGCGGTAGATCAGCGCCGGGGCGCTCGATCCCAACGTCTTTTCGCGGATCTCGTCCCACAGCCGCGCGAGGTAATCGAAATCGCGCTTGATCTCGACCTTGGTGCGCGACAGGCCGGCGGTGCGCACGATCAGCCCCATCGACTGCGGCAGCTTCAAGTCGCCCATGATCGATTTCAGCCGCTTGCGGTCGGCGCCGTTGGAGATTTTCCGCGAAATGCCGCCGCCATGGCTGGTGTTGGGCATCAGCACGCAATAGCGGCCAGCCAGGCTCAAATAGGTGGTCAGCGCGGCGCCCTTGTTGCCGCGCTCCTCCTTGACGACCTGGACCAGCAGCACCTGGCGGCGCTGGATGACGTCCTGGATCTTGTAGCGGCGGCGCAGCGACTGGCGCCGCTGGCGCA
>NZ_JANPKO010000146.1:0-9327 GCF_031426035.1 Sphingomonas sp.
GATCCACAGTCGCGATTCGCTACGCGCCGAACGCATCCTGCAGCAGCGGCTGTTCGCGCACCCGAACGTCAGCGTGCTGTGGAACAAGGAAGTGCGCGAATTCGTCGATGGCGGCGGGACCGCGGGGCTGGTGGCGCTCGATCTGGTCGATACCGTGACCGGCGAGCAGTCGCGGCTCGACGTGGAGGGCGGCTTCGTCGCGATCGGGCATCACCCGGCGACGGAGCTGTTCCGCGGGCATCTCGATCTCGACGACGACGGCTACATCGCGGTCGAGGAAGCCTTGTACATGACCAACCACACCCATGACGTCACGCTGATCCACCGCCGCGATTCCTTGCGTGCCGAAAAGATCCTCCAGGACCGCTTGTTCGCCAACCCGCACATCAAGGTGATCTGGAATTCGGAGGTCGCCGCGTTCGTCGGCGCCGGGGATCCCGAGGTGCTGGCGGGGCTCGACCTCAAGGACACCCGCACCGGGGACATCCGCCGCCTCGAGGTCGAGGGCGCGTTCGTCGCCATCGGCCACAGCCCGGCGACCGAATTGTTCGCCGGCAAGCTGACCCTCGATGGCGACGGCTATATCGAGGCCGAGCCGGGCTCGACCCGTACCAGCGTGCCCGGGGTGTTCGCGTGCGGCGACGTGATGGACAAGATTTACCGCCAGGCGGTGACCGCCGCCGGCACCGGCTGCATGGCCGCGCTCGACGCCGAGAAATTCCTCGCCGCCGAGGAATATGCGGCGATCGCCGCGGAGTAGTTAGGCGCGCACCATCCGCTCGGCGAACGCCAGCAGGCTGCCGAACGTCGCGAAATCTTCGGCCTCGACGTCGTCGTCCTCGATCAGCACCTCGAAGCGCTCCTCGAACGCGGTGAGGAAATTGGCCACCGCCATCGAATCGAACTCGGGCAGCGCGCCGAACAGGCCGCTGTCGGGCGTGAACCCGGCAACACGGCTCGGGGCCAGCCCGAGCGTGTCCGCGAGCAAGGCGCGCAATCCCGCCTCGACCGTCCCCGCGCCAAGCGCCTGCTGAGCCTTGTGCTGCACCGCCGCGCGCCTAGAGACTGCGCGCGGCGGGGGCAAGCTTTGCGCCGCGCGCCGCCGCGCGGTAGGCGGACGGGATGGCGGGCGACCCTGACCCAACACCGTATCCGCTCGACCACCTCGCGCGGCGCGGCGCGGACGATGCGCCGGCGCTGACCGCGAGCGGGGAAACGCTCGACTTTGCCGCGCTCGACGAGGCGGTCGGCCGCACCGCCGCGGCGTTGCTCGCCCATGGCCTCGCGCCCGGCGACCGCATGGCAAGCTGGATGGGCAAGACGCGGCTGGCCTGCGTGCTGCCGCTCGCCGCCGCCCGCGCCGGGCTGATCCACGTCCCGATCAACCCGCTGCTCAAGCGCGCTCAGGCGACCCATATCCTCGCCGACAGCGGCGCCCGGCTGCTGATCGCCAACCACGCGCGGCTGGATAGTCTCGACGATCCCGCCGGCGCGCGCACTATCGCGCTGGAGGAATGGACCGACGGCGACGAGGCGCTGCCGCCCTCCAGCCGCGATCCCGACGAGCTCGCCGCCTTGCTCTACACCTCGGGTTCGACCGGACGGCCCAAGGGGGTGATGCTGAGCCACGCCAATCTGTGGCTCGGCGCGGTCAGCGTCGCGCATTACCTTGCCCTGTCGCCGGCCGACCGGACGCTGGCGGTGCTCCCGCTGGCGTTCGACTATGGGCAAAACCAATTGCTCTCGGCGTGGGCCGCGGGCGCCCACGCGATCGCCTTCGATTTTCTGATGGCGCGCGATGTGGTCCGTGCCGTTCGGCGTCATGACGTCACCGTGCTGGCCGGGGTGCCGCCGCTGTGGCTTCAGCTGGCCGAAGCCGATTGGTCGGGCGGGGAAGGGGAGAGCCTGCGGACGCTGACCAACAGCGGCGGGCATTTGCCGCTGCCGCTGGTGCGCCGCTTGCGTGACCTGTTCCCACAGGCGAAGCTGCACCTGATGTACGGCCTGACCGAAGCCTTCCGCTCGACCAGCCTCGACCCCGCGTTGGTCGACGCCCACCCCGACAGCGTCGGCACCGCGATCCCGTTCGCCGACATCGCCGTGCTGCGCCCCGACGGCAGCGATGCCGGGCCGGGCGAGGAGGGCGAGTTGGTGCATCGCGGGCCGCTCGTCGCACAGGGCTATTGGAACGACCCCGAGCGGACGGCCGAGCGCTTCCGTGAGGGCGCCCTGTGGTCGGGGGACACCGTGGTGCGCGGCGCCGACGGCCTGATCCGCTTCCGCGGGCGCGACGATGCAATGATCAAGGTCAGCGGCAACCGCTTGAGCCCGACCGAAATCGAGGACGCGGCGCTGGCCAGCGGCGCGGTCAGCGAGGCGCTGGCGCTCGGCGTGCCCGACGCCCGGCTCGGCCAGGCGGTGGTGCTGGTGGCAGTGGCCAAGGGCGCCGACGCCGAGCAACGCCTGCGCGCCTATCTTGCCGCCGAACTTCCCGCTTACATGCAGCCCGCGCGGATCGCGTGGCGCGAGTCGCTGCCCTTGTCGCCCAATGGCAAGGTCGACCGCGCCGCGGTGGTGAAGGAGCTGGCATGAAAGGCATGGGGCCGATCCCCGCGGTTTTTTCGCCCGACGGCAGCCATCAGCTGAGCATCGGCGGGCGGCTCGCCGAGGAGCTGGTGGCGGAGGCCGGGGGCACGCCGCTGTTCGTCTATGACAACAACATCGTCGGCCTGCAGATCGCCCGCTTCCGGGCCGCGATGCCTGACGGCGTCGACCTGCATTATGCCGTGAAAGCAAACCCTTATCCGCCGTTGCTCGCCTTCATTGCGCGCTATGTCGATGGTTTCGACGTCGCCTCGGCGGGCGAGCTCGACCGGCTCGACGAGGCCGGGGTCGGCGATGTCCCGCTGAGCTTCGCCGGCCCGGGCAAGAGCGACGCCGAGCTGTTCCGCGCAATCGAGCTCGGCGCCACCATCAACCTCGAGAGCGAAAGCGAGGCGGGCCGCGCGCTGCGCCTCGCCGGCGAGCTCGGCATCCGCCCCAAGCTCGCCGTCCGCGTCAACCCGCCGTTCGCGATCCGCGGCGCGGGGATGAAGATGGGCGGGGCGGCGAGCCAGTTCGGCCTCGACCACGACCGCGCCGCCGATCTCGTTCGCGAGCTGGTCGCCGCCGGGGCCGACTGGCGCGGCCTGCACATCTACGCCGGCAGCCAGGTGCTCGACCTCGACGCCCTGGTCGAGGCGCAGCGCGCGACGGTCGCACTGGCGGCCGAGATTGCGGAAGCAGCCGGGGCCGAGCCGCCCAAAATCAATCTCGGCGGCGGGTTCGGCATTCCCTATTTCGCCGGCGACACCGAGCTCGACGTCGAAGCGCTCGGCCGCGCGCTCAATGAAATTCTGTGCAACGCGCCGCAAGTGCTTGCGCTGACCTGCTTTTCAATCGAGCTCGGGCGCTGGATGGTGGGTGAGGCGGGGGTCTATCTGACGCGTGTCATCGAGCGCAAGGAAAGCCGCGGCAAGACCTTCCTGGTGACCGACGGCGGGCTCCACCACATGCTCGCCGCCTCCGGAAATTTCGGCCAGCTGCTGCGCCGCAACTACCCCGTCGCGGTGGCCGGCCGGTTCGGCGCCGCGGCGGAGGAGGATGTCACCGTCACCGGCTGCCTGTGCACCCCGCTCGACCTCATCGCCGACGATGTCGCTTTGCCCCGCGCCGATGCCGGCGATTTGATCGCGGTGTTCTGCGCCGGCGCCTACGGCCTCAGCGCCAGCCCGCAGGCGTTCCTCAGCCAGACGGCGGCGCGGGAAGTCCTCGTTTAGGGATATACCGCCGCGACGAAATACAGCCCGTCGGGCGGTGCGTTCAGGCCGAGCGCGGCGCGGTCTTTCGCTGCCAGCGCCTGGGCAATGTCGTCCACAACCCATTGCCCACGGCCGACTAAGGCCAAACACCCGACCATCGATCGCACCTGGTGATGAAGAAAACTGCGCGCCGCGGCCTCGATGCGGATCTCGTCACCGTGGCGCGCGACCTCGAGCCGGTCGAGCGTCTTGACCGGGCTTTTCGACTGGCAATGCGCCGAGCGAAACGTCGTGAAATCATGGCGCCCGACGAGCAGCGCTGCGCCGGCCGCCATCGCCGCGACATCCATCTCCCCCGCGATGTGCCACACCTTGCCGCGCTCCACGGTGGCGGGGCGCGGCGATTGAGGATGCGGTAGCGGTAGCGCCGCCCGGTGCACGAAAAACGCGCGTGCCAGTCGTCGGGCACCGGCGCCACCTCGAGCACCGACACGGGCGCCGGCCGCACCAGCGCGTTGATCCCCTCGCGCAACCGGTGCGGGGTGACCTCACGCACGATGTCGACATGCGCCGCCATCGCCAGCGCGTGGACCCCGGCATCGGTGCGCCCGGCGCCGTGGACGGTCGCCGCCGCCCCGGTCATCCGCGCGATCGCCTCCTCCAGCGTGGCCTGCACGCTCGGCCCATGGTCCTGGCGCTGCCAGCCCATGAACGGCCCTCCGTCATATTCGACGATCAGCTTCCACCGCGTCACAGCAGCATTTTTCCAATGGGGATGGGGAACCCGCGCAACAGCTCGGCGGGGGTCATCGGCGAGCGCCCCGCGCGCTGGACCAGCAGGGGCCGGATCGCGCCGTCGCCGGCGGCGATGGTCAGTGCCTCGTCAAGCACATGCCCGGCCGTTCCGCCACCGTCCGCGAACTCCGCCGCGAGCAGCTTGATCCGCTCGCCGCCAACCTCGAACCACGCCCCCGGCGCCGGCGCAAACGCGCGCACCTGGCGCTCGATCTCCACCGCGCTCCGCCGCCAGTCGATCCGCGCCTCGGCCTTGGCGATCTTCGCCGCATAGGTCGCGCCGTCTTCGGGTTGCGGCTGAGGCGGAGTTGGGTCGGCAAGCCAGTCAAGCAAAGCGCCTGACCCAAGTTTCGCTAGTTCGTCCGTAGCTTGTCCGGTGTTTTTGCCGTCGATCGGAAGCTCTCGCTTGAGCAACATCGGCCCGGTATCGAGCCCCTCGTCCATTTGCATGATGGTCACTCCGGTGACCGCGTCGCCGGCGAGGATCGCGCGCTCGATCGGCGCCGCCCCGCGCCACCGCGGCAGCAGCGAGGCATGAACATTGATGCACCCCAGCCGCGGCGCCTCGAGGATCGGCGGCGGCAAGATCAGCCCGTACGCCGCGACCACCGCGACATCGGCCCCGAGCGCTGCGAACCGTGCCTGCTCCTCGCCATCGCGCAACGTCCGCGGGTGGCGCACCGCAATCCCCAGCGCCTCGGCTCGCAGCTGGACCGGCGTCGGCCGCTCCCCCTTGCCGCGCCCCGCCGGACGCGGCGGCTGGCAGTACGCGACCACCACCTCGTGCCCCGCCGCGACCAGCGCATCGAGGATCGTCACCGCGAATTCGGGGCTGCCCATGAAGACTATTTGCAAAACAAATCCGTTCGCCCTGAGCCTGTCGAAGCCTGTCCTGAGCGGCCTGCCAAGGCAAGCCGAAGGGGGCTGTCCTTCTACTTGCCGGCGCCGAAAGGAAAAGCAGTCCTTCGACAAGCTCAGGACGAACGGTTTATGGGGGCCCATGGCTAGTCAGGAAATCGAGGCATTGGCGCAGGCGCTGGCGCGGCTGCCGGGGCTGGGGCCGCGCTCGGCGCGGCGCGCGGTGCTGCACCTGATGAAGCGCCGCCAGACTTCGCTCGATCCGCTTCTGGCGGCACTGCAATCGGTGTCCGAGCGGCTGTCGACCTGCTCCACCTGCGGCAACCTCGACACCGCCGACCCGTGCACTATCTGCCGCGACCCGCGCCGCGACGACAAGAGCCTGTGCGTGGTCGAGGAAGTCGCCGACCTGTGGGCGCTCGACCGCTCGCGGCTGTTCCCCGGGCGCTACCACGTGCTCGGCGGGCGTTTGTCGGCGCTCGACGGGGTGCGCCCCGAGGACCTCGCCATCGACAGCCTGGTAGCGCGCGTCGCCGCCGGCGGCATCGACGAGGTGGTGCTGGCGATGAACGCCACATTGGAGGGCCAGACCACCGCCCACTACCTCGCCGAGCGGCTCGAGACCTTCCCCATCCGCCTCACCCAGCTCGCCCACGGCCTCCCCGTCGGCGGCGAGCTCGACTATCTCGACGAAGGCACGCTCGCCCAGGCGCTCAGGGCGCGGCGGCCGGTCTAACTTCCCCTCCCGCCGGCGGGAGGGGATTGAGGGAAGGGCCTGTCTGCTTCAGCCAATGCCCTCAACAGGCCCTCCCCCAGCCCCTCCCTTGAAAGGGAGGGGGGCAAAGGACTAAATCATCCCCATGGCCCTGCTTCCCATCGTCGAAGTCCCCGATCCGCGCCTGCGCCAGATTTCCGCGCCCGTCGAAACCGTCGACGACGACATCCGCGCGCTGATCCGCGACATGTTCGAGACGATGTACCACGCCCCCGGCATCGGCCTCGCCGCGATCCAGGTCGGCGTGCCCAAGCGCGTGCTGGTGATGGATTTGCAGGAGCCGGCGGAAGAAGGCGGCGAGCCGGTCAAGGAGCCGCGGGTGTTCATCAACCCCGAGATCGTCACCTACAGCGATGACGACGTGCCCTACACCGAGGGCTGCCTGTCGGTGCCCGACCAATATGCCGAGGTCGAGCGCCCCGACCGCATCCGCGCCCGCTGGCTCGACGAACACGGGAAGCAGCACGAGGAGGAGCTCGACGGTCTGCTCGCGGTGTGCCTGCAGCACGAGATGGATCATCTCGAGGGCATCTTGTTCATCGACCATCTGTCGCGGCTCAAGCGCGAAATGGTCCTCAAGAAGCTCGCCAAGATGCGCAAGGAGCGCGGTTTAAGGGCGGCGTAGAGGACATTCCTCCCCACGTTTTCGTGGGGAGGGGGACCATTAGCCGAAGAGCTAATGGTGGAGGGGTACTGGCGCGGGGTGGAGTACCCCTCCACCAGCTGCGCTGATCCCCCTCCCCGAGAAATCTCGGGGAGGAATTAATTCAGCGACGCCGCCGCCTTCCTGCAATCCTCGGCGCACTCGCGGCACATGATCGCGCACAATTTGCAATGCTCATGGTCGTGCTTGTCGCACTCCGCCGCGCACGAATCGCACACCCGCGCGCACAGCTCGAGCATCTCGCGCAGCACGGTGTCGTTGGACCCCGTCCGCCGCAAACCCAGCCGCGCCGTCGCCTCGCACACGTCGGCGCAGTCCGAGCAGGCGCGGATGCACTGCGCCATGTCCATTTTCTCCGCCGCGCAGGCGTCGGCGCAGGACAGGCACATCTTGGCGCAATACATCGCGTGGTGGACGGCATCGCCGAGCGGCTGGTTGACGTGGCCCTGGATCGACGGGTGCAGCGAGATCATCTTGCGAATGGACATTGGCGCTCCTTTTGTGGCGGCGACCATCGGCCAACCGGCGCGGCTTGCCAAGCTTCCACTTGAGCGGGCGGCCGCCACGGTCTAAGTTCGCTTTTCGTTCCACTTGTGGAGTCTGCCGATGGAGCCGGTGATTGCAGTCGTGCTGGCGCTCGCCGCATTGGTCGTCGGGCTCGCGCTCGGCTGGTTCGCCGCATCGCGCGGGGCGGGGCAGGGCAGCGCGCGCGCCGAGCAATTGCAGGCCTTGCTCGATGCCGTCACCGCCGAGCGCGACGAGGCGTTGCGGGCCAAGGCCGTGCTCGACGCCGACGTGCGCAATTTCGACGCGCGCATGGCCGACCTGCAAAAATCACGCGACCAGTTGATCATCCAGTTTCGCGAGATCGGCGACCAGTTGCTCGAGAAAGCGCACAAGGATTTCCTCGCCAAGGCCGACGACCGCCTGGCCAAAGCCGACAAGGAGCAATCGACCAAGTTGCAGTCGCTGCTCCAGCCGGTCGAGGCCACGCTCAAGCGCTACGAGGAAGGCCTCCAGCGCGTCGAGAAGGAGCGCGTCGACCATTATGCCGGGCTGCGCGAGGCGGTCGAGCTGGTCCGTACCGGCCAGGGCCAGGTGCGCGACGAGACGCGCAACCTGGTCAACGCGCTGCGCTCGTCGCCCAAGGCGCGCGGGCGGTGGGGCGAGCAGAGCCTCAAGAACGTCCTCGAGCAGGCCGGCCTCAGCCCCTACGCCGATTTCCGCACCGAGGTGTCGGTCGACGGAGAGGACGGCAAGTTGCGTCCCGACGTGGTCGTCCGCCTGCCCGGCGGGCGGCAATTGATCATCGACGCCAAATGCTCGTTGAACGCCTATCTCGACGCCTGCGACGAGGTCGACGACGACAAGCGCGCGGCCTGTTTCCGCGCCCATGTCGCGTCGATCCGCACCCACGCCCAGCAATTGGGCTCCAAGGCCTATTGGGCGCAGTTCGACGACAGCGTCGAATATGTCGTGATGTTCGTCCCCGGCGAGCATTTCCTCAACGCCGCGCTCGAGCTCGATCCGGGGCTGTGGGAATGGGCGATGGACCGCAAGGTGCTGCTCGCGACGCCGACCAATTTGGTCGTCATCGCCCGCACCGCCGCCCATTACTGGGAGCAGCATGGGCGCAACGCGGCGGCCGAGGAAATTGCCCGGCTGGCCAAGGAATTGCACGCGCGGCTGGCGACCATGGCCGAGCACATCGTGCGCATGGGCAAGAATCTGCAGACGGCGAACATGGCCTACAACCAGATGGTCGGGAGCTTCGAGAGCCAGGTGCTGACCCAGGCGCGGCGCTTCGAGGGGCTTGGCGCGGGCAGCTCGAAGGAGGTGCCGGTGCTGCCGATGGTCGAAGCCAGCCCGCGCCCGCTGACCAAGCTCGCGCCGGCGGTCGCCGAACAAGACTCGCCGCACCTTGCCGCGGAGTAAACGATAACCAATTCGGTTCTTTTGCTTGCAATGTAGGATTTCGCTTGAGAGAGTCGCGACTCGGGGGTGGCTGTTTCGAACGGTCGGGACCAGGCGGCGGCAGCGGGTCGGCCTGCTGATCGGAGCGCGCGCGAAAATGCTCCCCAAGTGACGAACTATGCGAAGTTGACGACCCCCCGAATCGACCCCCCTCCAGTCAACTTCGCCCCGGGCTCAGGGCAGCGGATCCAGCGCGATCGCGCCGGCGGCGTTGGTCAGGCCCATGCGGTCGTTGCTGGTGAAGCTGACCTGCATCGGCCGCGACAGGATGGCGGAGCCCTGGCTTTCGAATGTCCCCGCCGGCTCCGGGCAGCCCATCAGCGTCTGGGCCAGGTCGCTCACGGTCAGGGTGCCGCCAACCATCCGGTAGCGCCCACCCAGCGAATTGCAGCCGAAGCGGGCGCCAACACCTCCGCTGCGGTCGAAGCGCACCGCATAGTCGCCGATTGCGGGGGTCGCCC